>JBFKSL010000182.1:0-8240 GCA_041626995.1 Ketobacter sp.
GAAGACGGCCTGGGTTTTACAGAGTGCTCCAAGATGGGCATGATGAAATTCTGGCAGCACGAACGCAGAATTTTACCAAGAACAAACGGCTGCACCTTAGTAGATACGTTAACCTTCGAACCGCTGATTCCGTTTCCACTGGCGAAAAGCATTGTAAAAGCTTTGTTTAAGCATCGACATAAAAAGCTAAGAGAGCACTTGAAAGGTTAACTAATTTCAGCGTTGCAAAGACTGAAGCTCTAGGAAACACCAGAACCATTTCGAGTAAGACGTACCATTGAAAAGCAAAGAAGGCTCTAACCAGAGTTAAGATAATTGCATACCAATAAACGCTGGTCTAGAGCCCTAAAAAGCTAATCCTTCCGCCAAACCAAATCCAATTCCCGGGCGGCTTTTACATCATCCAAGCGACGCACAGGCTGCGTATAGGGCGCACCCTTCACCAAGTCAGGCGTTTCTTCTGCCTCTTTCTGAATTTTTTGCATGGCTTCGATAAAACCATCTAATTCATCGGGTGCTTCGGTTTCGGTGGGTTCGATTAGCCAGCATTCCGGAATCAGCAAGGGGAAGTAGGTGGTAGGCGCATGGTAACCGTAGTCCAGCATGCGTTTGGCAAAATCCATAGCGGTAACACCCAGGTCTTTTGCCTGCTTGCTTAAGGTGATGATGAATTCGTGGGTAGCACGACGATCAGGGTACGCCAATTGGAAGCCCGCTTGTTCGGCTTTTTTCATCATGTAGTTGGCGTTGAGGGTGGAGAACTCGCCCACTCGGTGCATGCCTTCTTTACCCAACACACTAGCGTAGAAGAATGCGCGCAGCAGCACACCCGCATTGCCCATGTAGGTGGACAAACGCCCGATGGTGCCGGGAATATCTTTTTCGGTGAGCCAGCGATAGTGGTCTTCGCCTGCAACCGTTTCCTTGCCAACGATAGGTGTGGGTAGGTATGGCAACAAACGCTCACCAACACCCACCGGGCCAGCGCCTGGACCACCACCACCGTGTGGTGTGGCAAAGGTTTTATGCAGGTTCATGTGCAGCACGTCGAAACCCATATCGCCGGGGCGCACTTTTCCAAGGATGGCGTTGAGGTTGGCCCCATCGTAATACAGCAGGCCGCCCGCTTCGTGTACGGTTTGGGCGATCTCTTTTATTTTGCGTTCGAACACGCCGCAGGTGGATGGGTTGGTCATCATCAGGCCGGCAGTGTGTGGGCCAACAGCGGCCTTAAGCGCTTCCAGATCAACGTCGCCTTCGGCGTCCACTGGAATCTCACGCACTTTGTAGCCACACATTACGGCAGTGGCGGGGTTGGTACCGTGGGCCGCTTCAGGAATCAAAATTTCTGTGCGCTCATGATCGTTGCGTGCTTCGTGATAAGCGCGGATCATGGCCACACCAGCAAACTCACCTTGAGCACCGGCCATGGGCGTTAGGGATACGCCTTTCATGCCGGTAACGTCTTTCAGCACTTCTTGCAGATCGTACAGACAAGCCAGGTAGCCTTGGCTGTGTTGTTCAGGAGCCAGCGGGTGGCGCGCCAAAAAGCCTGGCAACATGGCACCTTTGTGTGCACCACGGGGGTTGTATTTCATGGTGCAGCTGCCCAGTGGGTAGAACTGGGTGTCAATGCTGAAGTTTTTGCGCGACAGGTTGGTGTAGTGTCGCACCACTTGCATTTCACCTACTTCAGGCAGCAGCGGTTTGTTTTTGCGACGAAACTTTTCTGGAATATCGTTTTTCAGTTCACCCGCCTGGGGCGATTGTGAGGTAGCACGACGGCCGGTTTGGGATTTTTCAAAAATCAGCATGATGCAATCACCTCAACATAACGATCCAAATCCGCTTCCGTTTTGGTTTCCGTTACGCACAACAAAATACAATCGCTCAACTCAGGGTAGTAGGCACCTAAGTCCACTCCACCCTGCACACCTTGTGCTGCCATTGCTTGCAACACGGTTGCGGCGTCACCTTTTACACGGATCACGGCTTCGTGAAAGGTGGTGGCGGTAAAAGCGGTTTCAACACCATCCACAGCTTTCAATTTATCCAACAACGTTTGAGTATTGTTGTGGCAAGCTATAGCAACGTTTTCCAAACCGTCTGCGCCCAACAGGCTCATGTACACGGTGGCGGCGGTCATGGCCAAACCTTGGTTGGTACAGATATTGGAGGTGGCTTTCGAACGACGAATATGCTGTTCACGCGCCTGCAACGTTAATGTAAAACCGGGGCGACCTTCCATATCCACGGTACGACCGATGATTCGTCCAGGCATCTGCCGCACGATTTTTTGTTTACAGGTGATAAAGCCGAAGTAAGGGCCACCGGAGGACAATGGCACACCCAATGGCTGCCCTTCACCACAGGCAATGTCAGCGCCCTGCTCGCCCCATTCTCCTGGAGGGTTTAACACCGCCAACGAGGTTGGGTTTACGCAGGCAATCACCAGCATGTTGTTGGCGTGAGCCCAGTCGGTGATGGCGTCGACATCTTCCAAGCAGCCAAAGAAGTTAGGCTGTTGCAGGATAACAGCGGCATAGTCTTCACCAGCAAAGTGTTGTAATGCATCAACCGGCGTGGTGCCTGCTGCGCTGCAATAGGGTACTTCAACCAATTCCAAGCCCTGATTATGCACGATGTTATGAGTCGCATCGCGATACAGCGGGTTAACGCTGGAAAGCACTAGCGCTTTATGGGATTTGGATTTGCGGTTGGCGCGTACCGCCATTAACACGGCTTCAGCCAAACCGGAGCCACCGTCATATAATGAGGCGTTGGACACATCCATCCCGGTTAGATGGGCAATCATGGATTGGTATTCGTAGATCACCTGCAGGGTGCCTTGGCTGGCTTCTGCCTGGTAGGGTGTGTAGGCAGTTAGGAACTCACCTCGCCCTGCTATTTCCCATACCGCTGCCGGGATGTGATGCTCGTAAGCACCGGCCCCAATAAAGCAGAGGTTTCCGCCGTCTTGGGTAGCACGATCCGACATAATACGCAGGGTTTCCATTTCGCTTTTGCCGCTGGGCACGTGCTGCAATGGTTGCGCGATGATGTCTTTGGGGATTTCATCAAACAGATCATCAATGCTATCGGCACCTATGGTGTCGAGCATTTTTTTGATGTCGGCGTCGGTATGGGGAACGTATGGCATCGGCTTATTCGTTTTCGATTTGAGTTTGGTATTCGTCGGCAGTCAAAGTGTTTTGTAGCTCAGTTTCGTCGGCTACTTTTACTTTAAACATCCAACCTTCTCCGTATGGATCGGCGTTTACGATTTCGGGTTCGTCTTCCAGCTTGGCGTTGACTTCCACTACTTCACCGGATACGGGGGTGTAGATGTCGGATGCCGCTTTTACGGATTCAACCACACCGGCTTCGTCACCCGCTGCCAGTTCAACGCCCACTTCTGGGGTTTCTACAAATACCAGATCGCCCATGGCATCTTGCGCATGCTGGGTGATGCCGATGGTGGCAACGCCGTCTTCAATGCGCACCCATTCATGGGACGACAAGTAACGTAGTTCCGTTGGTATTTCGCTCATTGTTAATTCCTCGAGTTTAAATTCGATTTGAGATTATTGGTAAACTTGTTTGCCGTTGCGCACGAAAGGGGGTTTAACCACTTTTACATTATGCAACTTGCCACGAATTTCTACCTGGGCTGTGCTGCCGGTGCCTGCGGGCACTCGAGCCAAAGCAATAGAATAGCCCAAGGTTGGGGAAAAGGTGCCGCTGGTGATTTCGCCTTCGCCCACGCCTTCTACCACGACTTTTTGGTGGCCGCGCAACACGCCGCGGGTTTCCAGTACCAAGCCCACCAGTTTAGGTAGATTGCCTTCGGATTTCTGCTGTTGTAAAGCCGTTCGGCCTATAAAGTCACGACTTTCGGGCTGCCAGGCAATGGTCCAGCCCATGGCGGCGGATAAAGGCGAAATGGACTCGTCCATGTCAGAGCCGTATAGATTCATACCGGCTTCCAGACGCAGCGTATCGCGAGCGCCCAAACCGCAAGGGGCCACGCCAGCATCTGTCAGTTGTTGCCAAAAGGTGGCGGCTTGCTCATTGGGCAGCATGATTTCGAGGCCATCTTCACCCGTGTAACCGGTGCGGGCAATAAACCAGTCGTTGGCGGGTTTGCCTTGGAAGATGTTGAGACTTTGAATCAGCTCGGCCTGATCGGCCAGTACTTGGGCAGCCTTGGCAATGGCGTTGGGGCCTTGTACGGCGACCATGGCAAAGTCGGGACGCTCTTTGATGTCCACCTGGAACCCGGCAGCTTGTTTTTCCATCCAGGCCAGGTCTTTATCGCGGGTGGCACAGTTCACTACTACGCGGTACCAGCCTTCCATGTTGTAGACGATTAGGTCATCAATTACGCCGCCATCTTCGTTTAACATGCCTGAATAAAGCGCTTTACCTGGGCTGGTGAGCTTGGCTACGTCGTTGGCCAAGAGCTTCTGTAGATAGGCTTGTGAGTCGCTGCCGGTCACATCCACGACAGTCATGTGGGAGACATCGAACATGCCAGCGTCTTGGCGCACGGCATTATGTTCTTCAATTTGGGAGCCATAGTTGATGGGCATGTCCCAGCCGCCAAAATCCACCATTTTGGCGCCCGATTGAACGTGGGTGTCGTAGAGGGCTGTACGTTGAGCCATGGGGGCTTGCTCCACTTTAGCACTGGTGTGCCAATTATATTAAACGAGGGTTTGAAAATTGGGGGCATTGTACCCAGGGAATGAGTTGGTTGCTAGTGGGGTGTTGCGCTGCACTAATGTGCCGATCGGCGAACCAGTATCATCACAGGAATAAGGCCTACCAGCACAATGGATAAGCCCGGTAGCGCAGCCTGCTGCCATAGGCCTTCCGAGGTCATTTCGTAGATTCTGACGGCCAGGGTATCCCAGCCGAAGGGGCGCATTAACAGGGTGGCGGGCATTTCCTTCATTACATCCACAAACACCAGCAGCGCTGCGGTGAGCATGCCAGGGGTGAGCATGGGTAAGTAGACTTTTAAGGCGATTTCTCTGGGTTGCGCGCCTAAGATGGCGGCGGCTTCGGGAATCGAGGGTTTTATACGGTCGAGGCTGGTTTCCACTGGGCCGAAGGCGGCGGCCAGGAAGCGGGTGGCGTAAGCCAGTAGAAGGGCTAACACCCCACCGACAAATACCGGTTGCACTTTTAGCCCCATGGTTTGCTGCACCATGGCCGCCCATTCGTCCAACCAGTTGAAGCTTAATAGTATGCCCACGGCCAACACTGAGCCGGGCAAGGCGTAGCCCACGGTGGATAGCCGCACCAGGCTTTGGCTGAAGGGGCTTTTGTAGCTGCGCTTGTAGAGCGCGAGTACGAAGGCGGCGAACACCGTTATGACGGCAGCCGAACCAGCCAGGTATAGAGTGTGGCCTACCAGGTCGAAATAGCGGGTGTCCCAGTCTTTCCAGGCGCCGTTGATGATCCAATAGGCCAGTTGCCCCACAGGGATCACAAAGGCCAAAGCAAACACCAATGCACAAAAGGCCGTTGCCAGCCATGCCTTTCTGCCATGCAATTCCATCCGACCTTTGCCGGCATGGCCGCGACTGTTCTGGTAATACTGGGCTTTGCCTCTTCCCTTTCGTTCCAGGAACAAGCCACTTAATACGATCAACAGCAGCAAGGATGCCAGTTGGGCCGCTGTGCGCATATCAAAGAAGCCATACCAGGCTTTGTAGATTGCGGTGGTGAAGGTGTCGTAGTTGAACACAGCCACAGCGCCAAAATCTGCCAGGGTCTCCATTAGTGCTAAGGACACACCAGCCACGATGGCTGGCCGGGCCATGGGCAGAGATACTTTAAAAAATGCTTTTATTGAGCCAAACCCCAATATGCGGGCGGCTTCGATCGGTTCACGGCCTTGTGACAGAAACGCGCTGCGCGCCAACATATACACGTAGGGGTACAATACCAGCGACATCACCATAATGACGGCACCAGTGCCGCGAAAGCTGAACGAGACTGAATTGCCGAACCATTCCCTTAGCACTGTTTGCACCGGCCCCGCGTAATCCAGCAGCCCTACCATTACGAAAGCCATGACATAGGCGGGCACTGCCAGGGGCAGCATTAACACCACATCAAAGAGCTTTCGACCAGGGAACTCACAGGTGGCGGTTAACCATGCCAGCGGCACGCCTAGCAGTACCACGCTCACACCCACGCCAATCACCAACACCAGGGTGTTGCCCAACAAGCGGCCCAGCTGGGTTTGCACCAGGTGCACCCATATATGGAGTTCGATGTCCCCCCAACTTAGGGCAATAATCAGTAAGGGCGCACAAACCACCAGCGCCATAGCCAACGCACAGGCACGCAAAAGCCCAACCCGTTGTAACAGGTTGGGCTTTTGAAGTTGGCTGTAGGGTACTGCTGCCCCGCTCACCGAAAGTATTACCGGTAGCCAGCTCGATCCATCAGTTTGATGGCTTCGACCTGACGGCGACCCGCCACTTCCACATTCAGATCATCGGCTTTGAATTCACCCCAGGATTTCACCAGTTCATCCACGGGTACTTCCGGGTTAACCGGAAACTCCATATTCAAACCGGCAAACATGGCCTGCGCTTCCCCTTGAGCCAGCCATTCGATCAGCTGTTGAGCTTCTTTGGGGTGCTTGGCGTGCTTGGTGATACCCGCGCCAGATACGTTCACGTGTACACCAGAGCTTTCCTGGTTAGGCCAGAACAAGGCCAGAGCGATGTCGGGGTTTTCTTTTTGCAGACGACCAAAGTAGTAGGTGTTGACGACGCCCACATCACACTGGCCAGCCAGAATGGCTTCCATCAGCGAGGTATCATTGGGGAATACTTCTGTTGCCAGGTTATCCACCCAGCCCTTCACCAATTGCTCGGTGCGTTCTACACCATGACGCTCGATCAAGGTGGCCACTAAGGATTGGTTATACACTTTCTTGGAGGTGCGCAGACACAGGCGACCATCCCAATCCTCTGTGGATAGATTTTCGTAAGTGCTCAATTCTTCTGGCTTAACCCGCTCGGTGGAATAGACAATGGTACGGGCACGAACCGACAGACCAAACCAACGGTTTTCAGAATCTTGGTAATGGGCAGGGACATTCTGCTCAAGGATTTCGGATTGCAGCGGCTGAAACAGGTTGCGGTTGGCAGCTTGCCACAGGTTACCGGCATCCACTGTGATAAAGATGTCAGCTGGCGTGCGTTCCTTTTCTGCTTCCAAACGCGCCATTAGTGGGCCTTCACCATCGGTAATATAAGAAACCTTAATGCCGGTTTCTCCGCTGAACTTATCAAACAGCGGCTTGATCAGGTGTTCTTTACGCGAAGAATACACCACGATTTCCACAGGCTCTGACACCTGCACTTCGGCATGGGGTGGCTGTTGCTCCTGCTCTGACTTGTCGCCACAACCGGCTAACAACCCTGCTCCCACAGCTGACATCAACAACCAGCTAATCACCCTTGATTTCATTGCGCCACCTCAAGCTAATAATCAATCTTATTTAAGACGAAAAATGATAATTGTTCTCGTTTCTAATTGAAACCCGATTCATACAATGAGGGGCAAAAAACCTTCATGCCATGATTCAGATCAAATGGTTTAAATCATTGGAAGACGCAGCTGAAACTGTAATTCGTTATGGTTATTTACTTTAACCGTCAGCTCACCACCATGGAGTTGCACCAACTCTGCCGCCAATGGCAAGGACAGCCCCGAACAGCCCACATCCCGATCCACTCTGCTGTGGAGGTGATTGTAACGATCAAACATACGGATCACTTCGCGATCTGCCAATGGCACACTGGGGCAACCCATCTCTATGTAAATGCAACGGCCTTCCCCCTCGTAGGCCTGCACCCTGATTGGCCCGCAATCGGCATATTTAACACAGTGGCGCATCAGATTAGAAAGGACTTGTGTAATGCGGGTGCCATCACAAGCCAGCTCTAGATGCTCTGGCACGGAGACATTTATCTGAAGGTTGTAATGTTCAGCCAAAGAAGCCAGATCACCCACCACTCGCGTGAGCATTTCCTGGACATTGACCGGAGTTTGCCGAAGAATAAGTTCTTTTTGATCAATTTGAGAGAGTTCTAACAGGTCATCCACTAAAAGCAGCATATGCTCGCCGTGACTCAATACCATTTGTAGAGCACTGGCTTCACGCTCATCCAGCTTCTCCGTTACTTTGCCCCGCAAGCGCCTGGAGAAGC
>JBFKSL010000183.1:0-8190 GCA_041626995.1 Ketobacter sp.
ACAATCGGTTCACCACGTACATTAAAACTCGTATTGACTATTACCGGGCATCCCGTATTCTCGTAAAACTTCTTCATCAATAAAGAAATTGCCTGTGCAGTCAGCACTGGAGCGGCTGAATATCTCGTAGGCAGCATCGGCCATGATGTCTGGCTTTCTGGATAGTTTTGCTGTTGTGTCGCCGCCCAACTGATTTTCTATGGCCGCAGTTGCAATGGTGGTTTTTGGCCACAGTGCATTAAAGGCAATGTTGTCGCGACGGAATTCTTCCGCCATTCCAAGTACACAAAAGCTCATGCCAAATTTTGCCATGCTATAAGCCAAGTGCGGAGCAAACCAGCGAGGGTTGGTGCTTAAAGGGGGCGCAAGATTGAGCACGTGCGGATTTTCTGCATTTTTTAGGTGCGGCACAGCGAGTTTTGAACAGAGAAAAGTGCCCCGAAAATTTATCTGATGCATCAAATCGAAGCGCTTCATTTCCACTTGCAGAGTGCCTGCTAAGTTTATAGCACTAGCATTGTTCACAAGAATATCGATGCCACCGAAGGTTTCTACGGCCTTGTTCATCGCTTCTGCAACGGTGTTTTCATCGCGAACATCTACCACCAATGGGAGGGCTTTACCGCCTGCGGCTTCTACTTCTTCTGCTGCAGTGTAGATGGTGCCTGAGAGTTTGGGGTGGGGTTCTGTGGTTTTCGCAGCGATCACGATGTTTGCCCCGTCCCGTGCGGCTTTTAGCGCGATTTCCTTGCCAATTCCGCGGCTTGCACCAGTAATAAATAGCGTCTTATTTTGTAAATTAGCCATATGAAACTACCCTCTGATCTCTATAGTTTGAGTACTTAATATAATGGCAGAGATACCCCTAAATTGCGCAGTGCCTTTGAGGGTTAATGATATGTACTCCAAGGTTGAGATTGCACACTACCCACACAAGGGAATGGCAGGCATTTTTGGTGCGTGTTAAATATTGGCCTAAGTTTTGCCTTCTGGATCACAGTATTGTTACGAAACGATGAAGTCGTTTTGGTGCAGAATGGGATTCTGGAAACAGCCATGTAGGCCAAAGCAAGTTATAGCCACTTGCTAGCGTGGTGATTTGGGGGGAGCGCATCAAAGCAATACTCAAAGTTTTTGCACATTCTTTTCTATGTTGAAGGAGTACCACAAATGGCTAAATTTAATCATCTTGGCAAAGCTGCGGCGCTGACAGTTATGGGCGCATTGGGCGTTACCTTGCCCTATAACGCGATGGCTGCCGAATCAATCGAAGCCGCGTTGAAAGAGAGCACCGCCAAGTTAAGTTTGCGTCCTCGTTATGAGAAGGTTGATCAGTCTGATGCTTCAGGCAACCATAATATCGCAGAAGCGTTAACGTTAAAAACTCGCCTGACCTACAGTACAGGTAGTTTCTATGATGTGTCTGCAGTATTGGAGTTTGATGATGTTACTTCGTTGAAGACTGTTGATTACAATGACGGTACCAATGGGTTGGCCACTGAGCCTAAGATCATTGATCCTGAAGGCACCGAAGTAAACCAAGCTTTTTTATCGTACAAAGGCTTAGATAGCACTGATATTCGATGGGGTCGTCAACGTATATTGCTAGACAACCAGCGTTTTATTGGTGGGGTTGGCTGGCGTCAGAATGAACAAACCTATGGTGCGATTTCTGCGAAAAATACCACGGTGGAAAATCTAAGTATTTTCTTGGCTCACGTATCAAATGTGCAGCGCATAGTGGGGGAATCAGTTGAAGCAGGGGAGCATTCGCACGATACCAATTTATTCAATGTGAATTATAAGTTCGGTGATATTGGAGCATTATCTGCATATTACTACGATATTGATAATGAGGATGATGTCGATGTAGCAAATACAACTATGGGTGTGCGTTTTGCTGGTGCTTCCACCTTTGGTGCTTTTACGTTGGGATATGAAGTTGAATATGCTGATCAGGAAGAAACAGGGGATAATCCAACTGAATACTCGGCAGATTATACTTTGCTTGGCGTAACGGGAACCATATCCAAGTTTACCTTCGGTCTTGCACAAGAAACACTGGGTGCCGATGAAGATGCTGCTAAAGGTTTTACAACTTCTTTGGCAACAGGGCACAAATTCCAAGGTTGGGCTGATAAGTTCTTAGGTACACCTGCTTCAGGTGTTGAAGATACCTACTTAACTTTTAAAGCGGGCTTGCCTTGGGGTTTAAGCTTTATTGCGGTTTATCATCAGTTTGAAAGTGCGGAAGATGTGGTTTCTGGCTCTGATTTCGGATCTGAAATCGATGCCGCACTGACTAAGAAATTTGAAAGCGGTGCAACACTACAGCTGAAATATGCTGACTTCTCTGGGGAAGACGATGCTGCACATGGTGCCGCCCGAACAGACGTAAACAAACTATGGATTACTGCAACTTACGCAATTTAATCTGATGTAGATAAAAAGGGCACTCTTCGCGGTGCCCTTATCTCTTAAGGCTTATCCCACCTGATCCAAATACCGTGTCCTAAACTCCACGCCTAGCTGCTCTGCTATTTTTCTACAAGCTTCAATATTTACCCCGGGCAAGCCATCAATAGCTGTTGCCGTAACATGATCAATATACTGTGGTGCCCATTTCAAAAAATTCAGCATGGCCAAATACGAACCGCTAACACCTGGGTTGCAATGGGTATTGTAGAGTGTTTCTTCTTGAGCATTCATGGAGACCGATATTGAATCCACGCAGTCTGCCAATTCGGGTAAAATATTGCGCTTGTTTACCAGGTTTCCCAGCCCATCTGTATTAACCCGAACCGGCTTTCCTTGGCGCTTCACATAGCGGGCCACTTCCAGCAGTACTTTAAGGCGTAAGGTGGGCTCAGAATAGCCGCAAAACACCACTTCACTGATTTCGCTCAGATCACCAAGTGCTTCAATGAGTTGTTGTACGGTGGGTTGTTTATCGAGGGTTAGGTCGTAATCGTGAACTTCAAGAGAGCCATTGTTCTTTGGGCAAAAGCTACATTGCAACGTGCAATGTTTGCCGATGTTTATATAGCGACGATCTTCAATATCATAAGTAAGTTGAGGGCTGGTTACTGCTTCCACAAGCCGACTCCAAATAGAGTTATATAAAGTCAGTGTATGGATTATTTAGCAGTAACCAGTGATTTAGGTCAATCTCACTCGCTGTCTTGCAGGCGGAATGCGTCGTCAAGATCTTGTTTTGACGTGATGGTGACATCCAAGTCTTTAACCAAACCATCCTTCAGGTTGTAGATCCAGCCATGAATAGTAAGCCGTTGTCCATTTTGCCAGGCCAGCTGTGCGATGTGAGATTGGGCAACGTTTTTCACCTGAGATATCACATTGAGTTCGCACAACAGGTTGTGACGGTCTTCTTCGCTCTCAATCACTTCAAACTTTTTGATGTTTTGGGCGTAGGTACTGGTAATGTTATACAGCCAGTTATCTACCAAGCCATGATGAGTCTTGTCTACCGAGGCTTTTACACCACCACAACCGTAGTGTCCGCATACAATAACGTGCTTTACTTTAAGCACATTAATTGAATATTCCAGAACCGACATGCAGTTCAAATCTGTTTGTACCACTTGGTTGGCTACGTTACGGTGAACGAATACTTCACCGGGTAAAAGCCCCAAAAGTTGGTTGGCAGGAACGCGGCTATCTGAGCAGCCAATCCATAGATATTCCGGATTTTGTACTTCGGATAATTGCTCAAAAAATGTGGGGTCTTCTTTGGTGATTCTATCCGCCCATTCGCGGTTGTTCTGCAGGAGTTTGTCCAGGGAATTCATGATTTAACCCGTGTTTTTGTGTGTCTACTTAAGAAAATATGGATGCAATTGGCGCTTAATGATAGAGCGCCAAATGAGGTCTGTCGATGGCCTGTTCGTTGCAAACTATTTCGAAAATAGAATGTTGTACACATCTTGATAATGTTCGGCGAAGCTCGCCTTAATGCCTTTGCGAATATATTCCGGTAATTCATCGTAATCTCTGCGGTTTGCCTCAGGCAAGATCAATTCTTTGATTTTTTGGCGTCGCGCTGCGATAACTTTTTCGCGAATTCCACCTACCGCTAAAACCTGTCCGGTTAGGGTTATTTCGCCGGTCATGGCAACTGGACGGGGTAGTTGTTTGTTACGCGCTAGAGAAATTAGGGCTGTGGTCATGGTCACCCCGGCACTGGGACCGTCTTTGGGGGTGGCACCTTCCGGCACGTGCAAGTGAATGAAGGCTTTCTCAAAAAAATCAGGGTCGAAACCGTATTCCTCTGCGTGGGAGGATGCATAACTGTAGGCCAGTTGTGCGGATTCTTTCATTACGTCCCCTAGTTGTCCGGTAATTTTGAGCCCCGATTGACGCTGATGCACTTTAGTCGCTTCAATGGGAAGGGTGGCGCCACCTAATGAAGTCCAAGCTAGGCCGGTAACCACGCCCACGCCCCGTATGGGTTTTTCATCGCGGAATATTGGTTGGCCAAGAAACTCTTCCAGGTTAGCAGGGGTGATGCTGATTTTGTCGTTGGGCTTCTTCAGCAGTCGAACCACAGATTTACGGACGATTTTGTTCAGGGTCTTTTCCAGGTTACGAACACCAGCTTCACGGGCATAACCTTCGATAATTTGTCGCAGTGCCGGGTTGGAAATTTTGAGGAGAGACTTTTTAACCCCGGCACGGCTTAGGCATTTTGGCCACAAATGATTGCGTGCGATGGCAATCTTTTCTTCTGTGATATAGCCCGATAGGCGGATGGTGTCCATTCGATCCAGCAGGGGGCTTGGAATGCTGTCTATTTGGTTGGCTGTACAAACAAACAGAACCTTGGATAGATCCAGGCGTAAGTCTAAGTAGTGATCCAAGAACTCTCTGTTTTGCTCAGGATCGAGCACTTCTAATAATGCTGAAGCCGGGTCGCCTTGGTAGGATGCACCAATCTTATCGATTTCATCCAACATGATTACTGGGTTGCTAACTTCTACGTCCTTTAAGGCCTGCACCATTTTTCCTGGCATGGCGCCAATATAGGTTCTTCGATGGCCCTTGATTTCAGCTTCATCTCGCATACCGCCCAGACTAAAGCGGTAGAATTTTCTTCCTAGAGCTTCGGCGATGGATTTTCCGATGGAGGTTTTGCCTACACCCGGCGGACCAACCAGCAACAGAATGGAACCGCTGATTTCCCCTTTGTAGCTGCCTACCGCAAGGAATTCCACAATGCGTTCTTTTACGTCGTCCAGTCCGTCGTGATATTTGTCCAGTGTGGTGCGAGCGTGCTCTATGTCCAGCTTGTCTTCGGAGGTAACCCCCCAGGGTACTGCCGTTGCCCAATCCAGGTAATTTCGGGTTACTGCGTATTCTGGCGAACCTAATTCCAGCATGGACAGCTTGTGCAGTTCGTCATCGATTTTTTTCATGGCCGTTTCCGGCACAGTTCGATTCTCCAGGCGGGCTCGGAATTCGTCTACATCGCTTTCTTTATCATCCTTGGTGATACCCAGCTCTTTTTGAATCACCTTGAGCTGCTCACGCAGAAAAAACTGGCGTTGGTGTTCTTCAAGCTGTGCGTTTACCTGACGATTGATTTGCAAGTGCAGGCGTGCCACTTCCAATTCTTTCTTTAATAGCAGTAGCACTTTTTCCATACGTTTTAGCAGGGGCACGGCATCTAGCACTTCCTGCAAGTCGTCTGCCTCGGCAGTGGTGAGTCCGGCTGCGAAATCAGTAAGGGGGGAGGCATCGTTAGGGCTAAAGCGATCCAGGTAATCTCGAAGTTCTTCGGAATACAAGGGGTTGATGGTAACTAGCTCTTTGATGGAGTCGATGATCGCAATGGCGTAGGCTTTGACTTCCTGGGCATCTTCTTCACGAGGAAAAGGATAGGTTACGCTGGCCATCAGCGGTGGTTGTTTTCGAATCCACTGATGCACCCAGGTGCGGCGAATGCCTTGGGCGATAAACTGAATTTTGCCCTCATCCCTTACCAAATTGTGCACTCTAACCACGCAACCCATGCGTTCGAAGCGGTCAGTTAGAAGCAGGTTGTCGTCCGGTTCGGGGGCATAACACAGGCCAAGACAACGGTGCTCGGTTTCCATTACCTTTTGTAAGGTGGTGGACCAGGGTTCTTCATCCACAATAATGGGCTGTATTTGTGCAGGAAAAAAAGGTTTGTTGGAAATTGGAATAATATAAAGTTTTTCCGGTAAAGAGGATTCCGGTAATGTCAGGCCTGTTTCCAGTTCTTCTTCTGTTACTTCAATAAATTCAGGGTTATCGTAATCGTTGTGTTCCACTGAGCTACGCCAACTTTTTGTTAGAGGGGGGAAATCTGTATCTATATCGGGGCGTTAGCGCAGGTTTCAAGCCCTAATTCCGTATTATCTTAGAGAATCCAGTTGTTGGGCTAACATGGTCAAATCGTCTATTTTTCTAGCACCCAGTTTCTCAATATCTTTCCGGTGGCGGTTTGATCCTATTCCGCCGACCAGCAGGGTGCAATGATCGGGAAGGCTGGATTTTAACTCCTGTAGAAGGATTGGGGTTCGCGGGTCGTCCAGGGGGTAATTTAGGCTAATGGCAACGGCTTTGGCGTCTTTGCAATCAACGCTAAATTGGATTTCTTCTATGGGAACGCTTGGGCCCAGATAAATCACGTTCCAACCGCCTTGAGCGGCGACAACCGCTGACATCAAAGCTCCTAGCTCGTGTAGCTGGCCTGGTAGGGTACAGACCACCACCCTAGGGCCTAGCGGGTCGGTGTTTGCTGTCATCATGTACTTGCCTAGAAATGAGCGTATGTGGGCGCTGGCAAAGTGCTCTTGACAGGTTCGCACACTTCCAGACCGCCATAGGTCGCCTATTTTTTCCAGCAGGGGGGCAATAAAGTGCGTCATAAAGGCCACGCCACCTAACTGAATTAACGCTTTATCCAGAAGGGTGGTGAGAGCACTCGAATCCAGTTGAAGTACGGCTTCGATGGCAGCAGGTTGAAAACCATCGGGGTCATTGGCTGCTGATAAGGATGGGGTTGTTGAAACAGCTGGAGGGAGTTTGTCTGCGATCTCTCTAAGATCTGCTGTGCTCATGTGTGCGATAGCGCTGATTCTGCGTCCTGAATCAGTAATACGCTTTAATAGCCCCAGGTGCTCGATGTCTTCATCGCTGTATAAGCGTTGATTGGAGGCCGTTCGTTGTGGGTTTACTACCTGGTAGCGGCGTTCCCAAATTCGGATGACATCTGCGGTCAACCCTGTTTGTTCTGATACAGATTGGATGCTATGCACTGTATTATTCCTTTTACCGAAGTGACTATTCTAACGAATTAGAACATGTTCACAACGCTCTTATTGGGATCAAAATATTGATATTTTATATTTGCCACTACGTAGTTTTCGTTATCGAAGCTCATGTTGGTCAAGCCCGAGTATTGTTGCAGTCGTTTTCCCAATAAAGAAGAGTCATTCAAACTATATGTTAGAATGATTGGCGGTGCTAGAAAACGCACAATTGGATTCTTTGGGCCCACTTCAATCACAATGGAGTTTGGTTTTTTAGAAATACTTCTGGCATAGAAACTATACCAAGTGAGCCTGGCTGGGTTAATAAAACGAAAGGATAGGTCGTCACCTGAGATTAATTTATTTAGATTTTGGCGGAGAAATGTATCAAAGCCTGCATCTGCCACATAATGAACGGCTTGTTTTTGGCTATTTATATCTAATCGCTTACTTTGTTGTGTACCTGATTCATCTGCGGATTTTAGCTCTATGGATTTTTCATCCAGCCAGTTTAGTGACTCTTTATAGCCGGTGATTATGTTATAATAGTAAAACTGTGGAGCATAAAGATTATTACTGTAATCCAGTTTTTTTGTTGCTATTAGCTCCTGTTTGCTTGAGTAATAATTCACTGTAGCGCTAATTAATTGATTATTGCTGTTGTAGACTTCATGATATTTCTCAATATAGTGGAGTTTACCGCTCTTTATATCATAAGCCCTTCCCGTGTAGTGGATGTTTGAGGCATTTGCAAATAGGGGGGCGAAGAGTAGCAGAGCAATCAATTGTGCTTTCATTTTACAACACTCCTAGGATTGATCGGCTGCGGTTTAATGGTTTGCTAAACACCATTTGTACATCTTGAATTACGCGTTCTTGAAAACCACCTTCACAG
>JBFKSL010000184.1:0-8153 GCA_041626995.1 Ketobacter sp.
ATGGACTGTTCGGTTTTCAAAACAATTCTACGGGCGTACTTTCGTAACTCAGCATCCTGTTTCTTATCTAGATCTCGCGCAGTATAAATAATAATAGGCACTTCACCTGAAGTGGCATTACTTAAAGATTTCACTAACGATATACCCTCAGCATCTGGAAGCTGCAGATCCACGACAATGGTGCCGTAACGCTCTTTTCCGAGATACTCCAACGCCTCTTCGCCGGTTTTGGCCAAATCACAACTGACATTTTGATTAGAAAAACTGGTTCGAAGTTGTTCCTGCTGAACTTCATCATCTTCGATAATCAGCACACGCTGAGAAGGTAACGCACTAATTTCTGCGTTAATATCATTGAATAGTTGATCAAGCCGGGCTCGTCCAAACGGCTTGGCGATGAATTCTTCCGCACCGTCCAACTTGGATATATCCACGTTAGGTTTACCCGAAATTACGTGCACAGGAATGTCCTGGGTGCGCTCATTGCTTTTTAGATGATTTAGCAATTGTTCACCGGGTGCATCGGGTAACCCTAAATCCAAAATTATGGAACCAGGAAGATGTTGCTCCAGAAACTTATGAGCCTCCCCCGCACTGTGAGCACAATGGGCATGAAAACCAAACTCCTCGGCAAGGCTATGTAGCACACCACTAAAGCCTAAATCATCCTCCACAATTAGAATCATCTTTTCTTTTAATGTGGGTTCAGGGGCATCTGCCACCGCGGCTATTGGCTTCGGTGTAGGTTTAGGTGCTGGGGCTGGCGCAACAGTCATTTTTGGTGGTGACGCTGCATGAGCTTTGCCAGCATTGAGCGGCAAATAAAGACTGAAGGTTGACCCATTATTTTCACCTTCACTTACAACCTCGACTGTACCCCCCATGATTTCCGCCAGTTTCCTGGAAATGGTCAAACCTAAACCCGTGCCACCATACTTACGGCTGATGGTGCCATCCACTTGTTGGAAAGCCTCAAAGATCAAATCCAGTTTTTCTTTTGGAATCCCAATGCCTGTATCTTTTACGTGGAAGGCAATCGTCTTATCCGGAGTTAATTCCATATTAACGGTATGAACAGACTTTTGAGGTATAGCCATTTCCACTTTTACTTCACCCTGCTCCGTAAATTTAAGGGCGTTAGAAATAAAGTTACGCAGGATCTGGCTTAGGCGGTGCTCATCCACCACAATGGTTTGCGGCAATGCAGAATCGATATCCACTTTAAAATCAATATGCTTATTGGCGGCCTGGGTTTCAAATTGCCCACGCAATTTTGAGGAAAACTCCTCCAAAGGCAGATTATCATCGATTAATTCCAGCTTACCTTCTTCTACCTTGGACAAATCCAAGATATCGTTAATAAGCATCAACAAATCACGACCCGAAGAATTAATCACCTTAGCATGTTCAACCTGTTTATTATCCAGGTTATCTTTTTTGTTCTCCATTAATCCTTGAGAAAGGATCAAAATACTGTTTAATGGCGTTCGCAACTCGTGAGACATCGTGGATAAAAATTCGGTTTTATACTTGCCACTCAACTCAAGCTGTTGCGCTTTCGCTTGTAGATCTTGTCGTGATCTTTCCAATGCTGAATTGTTGCGCTCAATTTCTTCTTTCTGTCGATCCAATAAGCGATTACGTTCTTCTAACTCTTCGTTCATTACCCGCAGTTCTTCTTGTTGCTGTTGCAGGTTTTCTTCTGATGAACGCAAAATAGCGGTTTGTTCTTCCAGTTCTTCGTTAGTGGCTCGCAATTCTTCCTGCTGATGCTCCATCGCCTCTGCTTGTTGACGGGTACGCTCCAGGGCACCAGCCAACTGTACACGAGACACGGCAGAATTTAATGCAATGGAAATGGCTTCTGCGCCGCGCTTAATGAAATCCAAGTGTTCATCATTAAAACCCGCAAAACTCATCAACTCCATCACGGCTAACAAGTGTCCATTAAATGCTAATGGCACTAGCAAGACTTCTTTTGGTGTAGAAGAACCCAAACCAGAAGATACCGGAGCATAATCATCGGGTAAATCACGCACCACAAATATATTTTCTTCTAAAGCGGCCTGCCCTACCAGAGATTCACCAATTTTGAACCGGGAAGTGTCGCCCTTGCGCTTGGTGTATGCAAAACTGGTTATCATCACCAGCTCTTCCTCTTCTAGTAAATATACTGCCCCGACCAATGCTCCCAGCTGATCATTCAAACAACTTAACACACTGTCGGACAGTTCTTTTACCGATCGTTCACCCCGAAGGGATTCATTGAGCGCAGCTATTTGATCCTGGCGGCGAGTACGGGTTTCGGACTCTATTTTTTGTTCTTTGAGCTTATCTCGCATGGCCGCCATAGAAGCGAACAGCTTTCGAATTTCCGAACTGCCCTTCCTGCTGATATCAACATCTAAATTACCCCTTGATATCTCACTGGATACTTTAACAATATCGCCCATAGCAAACGTGGTAACAACTATCAACCAGGCGATAAAGCCCAACACAAAAGTCGCAATGGATACTCCAAAAATTATTTGCTCTGTAGTGGAGTATTCTGCACGTTGGCGTAGAGATTCAAACGTCGTGGAAAAATCATTTTTAATGGTACTATTAAACTCTCGCACCAAGCGATCATAAAGCTGACGTCGCTCTAGTGCGGAAGAGAAAGCTTCTGCCATCTCATCACCGCGGAATTCGCCATCGATAACCGAGATAGAATAGGTTTCGGCATCACGAGAATAGGCCTCTAAACTTTTTCTAAGCAATTGAGACTGCTCAGTTAGCTCAGGTTTTAAGGATTTGATCAGCTCAATTTTGTCTAGTGACTCCTGAACATAATCCATGGCCTCTTGCACGGTATCTTCATCATCTTCCACCAGTGCCGCTTCAAACAGGCGGTTCATATCCACCAGTTCTATTTGCAGATCATTGGCGACTCTTACCAGTTGCATATCCACCTTCTGCAACTGAGTCAGCTTTTCGTTTACTTCTTGAAAGAAAATATAATTTCCATAAACGAAAAAAACAAAACAGGCTAAAGCAACGACGCTGGCAAAGGCCATTTTTGCTTTGATGGACGCATTAGTGAAAAAGGAAAACATCAAGAACCTTCTCGCATGGCTTGTGTTTGGATAGCTGATAGAAACCAGACAATATAAAATTAAGGCAACGAATCAATTTCTACTTTAAATTCAATCAATTACTTATTATAGGTATAGTTGAGCTTTAACAGGGGGTCAAAGCAATTTTTAGCCAGTTTGTTGATTTCATGAGTGTTTTTATATCAATTTCTGCAGCCTTTTAGCAACCATTTTCAGTATAATTTTCAATTAGTTACACTGACCGACTGCCATACAATCTTAGCAAATTCGGGAAGCGACCACTTGATTACGGCCATTGGTTTTTGCCTGATATAGGTTCTTGTCAGCCTCTCCGATAAATCCCTCACCCATTTTTCTGCTGCTGGGAGTCAGTGAACACACCCCTATACTGGCCGTCATGCTCACCATTTTATCTTGATGGTTTAACCGCAGACACTCGATGGACACCCTTATTTTTTCAGCCACCTGCTCAGCACCCTCTAAATCTGTATTCGGCATTAATACGATAAACTCTTCACCGCCATATCGTGCCACTATGTCTGGAGGCCGCCGCAGCTCCCCCCTTATAACCTGCGCAACCCTTTTCAAACACTCATCACCAAATTGATGACCATAGTTATCATTTAGGTTTTTAAAATGGTCAACATCCACCATGGCGACACTCAAATTGTTTTTCTCTCGATAGGCTCGCCTCCACTCCCTATCAATTAACTCATCAAAATATCGACGATTATAAAGTTGTGTTAAAGGGTCCTTCTCGCTGATCTCTTTTAAGTTTTTGTTGGCTTCTTCCAGTTCAGCCGTGCGCTGCTGCACTAAACCATCCAACCTACGATTCAGCTCTGACTGCGCGTCTAATGCATTCTGTTGGGCTAATAAACGTTTTTCTTTCTCCTCATTGATCTTGCCACCAAATGAGAGGGAAAGCAGAGCCAATTCAAGCAGCGAACCAATCTCTAAAGCATTGCTGCTCACAATATTAGGCTGAGTAACGCCTTTTATATCCAGCAAATACACACCAATAAACACTAGATAAACAAACCATGCTGATGCAAAAATTCTGGCGGAACGTAATCCACGCAGAGAATAAGCCACCCCGAGATAAAACCCAAAAAGAATTGCTAACATCGCAGCGGTATGCAGCAACTTTAACGTCAACATATAACTCAACAAAAACCCTGCAAGCAATAGAGCAACAAAAACCGTTACATAGATACGCCCCAATATAATTTCTATTGCTTTGCCATTGCTCTTGATGTCTAGAAACTTACGCACAAACAGAACCGCGGAGAGCGGCATCAGGGCCGTAAACACCATAGTCATGGAATTATTTAATCCTGTGGAATCAGGCCATATATACTGAATTCCAAAGCCAGCCAAAACAAATTGCAAGCCAAATACATTGACCACATAAAACAAATAATAAAGATAAGTAACATCCCTCACTAACATGTAGATAAACAGGTTATAGAAGAACATCATAAATAGAATGCCGAAATAAGCACCATTCCACAAAGATTCGTTCTTTTCCACGCGGTCATGCTCTATTCTGGTTGTAATTTCCAGAGGAACAATAAGAGGACCTTGAGATTGTGCTTTAAGATAAACTTCTAGGGTTTCCGTTTGCACGCCGTTCAATGGAAAAAGAAACACCTTACTTGCAAAAGGCCGGCTATTAAATGGAAGGGTATCGCCTGTGTTATACCGCTGGATAATTTTCCCATCCGCAACGAGATAAACATCCAACCTATCAATATGGTTATAATCAAATTTTAATAGGGTTTGTTGATTAAATTCGCTCACACCATGAAGATGAAAGTGAACCCAAAGAGGGAGGCTGGATTGCCCAAAATTAGCTTTGCCACTCTGGTTAAGTCGCCATGGAATTTGATCAGAAAAAATGATTTGTTCCGTCTTCAAAGATTGTTCATCAGAATATAGAAGCACACGATGCTGAAGAGGAATACTCTTCTCCATATGGGCGACATCGATTGCCTCATGAGCCGACTGAATGCCCGGGTGGGCATAACTTAATGAGATGTGGCCTAAGGATAAACTCAGCCAAATCAGCAGAAATGGAATTCGCTTATTTGCGAACAGATAAAAGAAGATATAAATCGCCAAAACACCAAACTGTAATTGCCTTACTTTCAGCCTAGTTTAGCTGCTTATAGCGTCAACCAAACATCTGTCCGCCCAGTCAACCGGGCGGTAACTTGTTGATTTATATAACTCGTCTATTTACCAATCATCCCTTTAATGGCCGCAGGAATGTCAGCAGGGAACACCACCACTTTGCCATTCTCAGACGAAGCTACATCCTCAAGGGCTTTCACATATTTTTCACCCAACAGATACACTACCGGCAGCTCCTTGTCACCAATGGCAGTAGTCACCATTTCGATAGCTCGTTGGCTGGCTTTGGCCAACACCACCTGAGCTTCCGCATCTCGCCTGGAAGCTTCCAGGCGCCCTTCTGCTTCCAGTATGGCAGCCTGTTTGTCACCGTCTGCGCGGGTAACCGTAGCCCGTCTTGCTCGTTCTGCAGCAGCCTGTTCTTCCATGGCTTTCTGCATGGTACCGGATGGATTGATATCCTGAATTTCAACGGTTTTTAGGGTAATACCCCAATCGGATATATCATCCGAGATGGCATTTTTCAGATGAGCTTTAATTTGATCCCGTGAAGACAATGCATCATCCAAATCCATTTCACCCACTATGGAACGCAAGGTGGTTTGCACCAACGTTTGAATGGCAACACGATAATCTTCGACGCCGTATACCGCCTTCTCTGGTGAAAGGATATTGATATAAGCAACAGCGTTGGCAATGATAACGGCATTGTCTTTCGTGATAACTTCCTGGGAGGGAATATCCAACACGATATCTTTCGTGGTTACTTTATAGGCCACGGAATCCACATAAGGAATTATGATGTTTAACCCTGGCCCTAACGTACTGTGATATTTCCCCAATCGTTGCACTACCCATTTATTGCCTTGCGGCACTAAACGCACACCCTTGGCCAGAGTTACCAAAACCAAGATAAAAAGTGCAATGACTACATATAACCCGGCGTTCATGCTCGCTCCTTGAAATTGAATGTTTAAGCTTTTTCGACGATTAAAGAATTACCTGATACATCTTTTACACGAACTCGATCACCCTCACTTAATTGATCCTGAGAGATAATCAACCATTCATCGGCCCCTAATATCGGAGCTGGGAACCGTAGTTTGCCTTTTTTCGCATCGTGTGGAACTTGCACCACTTGACCTACCTCACCGAGAATCGCTTCGCGTGAAAGGCCTGCTTTAGTTCGATCGATAGACAGAGGTTTAAGATATTTAAACCAGAACAGCGCTAACAAGGAGGAAATAATCGTCCAAATAAAAATTTGCCAGCTCAGTTCAATTTTTGGAAAAAAGAACAGCACACCGCCCATCATAATAGCGGCAATACCAAACCATAGAATAAAAAAGGTAGTGATGGCGATTTCGCTTAACATCAGCAAAACGCCAAATACTACCCAATGCCAGTAAACGATCTCGAATTCCATGAGAAGCCTTGTTTTGTTAATGCCAGCGTTTAAAGATAAGCGATGTGTTAATGCCACCAAAGGCAAAGTTATTACTCATCACATATTCATTGGATAGAATTCTGCCCTCTCCAACAATGTAATCTAAATCAGCGCAGCGCTCATCCACGTTATTTAAGTTAATAGTAGGCGCATACCAGTCGGAATTCATCATATTAATGGTTGCCCAGGCTTCAATAGCCCCACAAGCACCCAGTGTATGGCCAAGATAGCTTTTTAATGAGCTAATGGGTATTTGCTCACCAAACAACCCACAGGTGGCTTGCGACTCCGCAATGTCGCCATGCTCAGTAGCCGTTCCATGGGCATTTACATAACCAATAGCATCAGAAGGCAAGCCGGCTTGAGTGAGAGATAGATCCATAGCCACTTTCATAGTATCGGAAACTGGATGGGTAATATGGGAACCATCCGAGTTGGTACCAAAGCCGACGATTTCTGCGTAAATTTTTGCACCACGTGCCTGGGCATGCTCTAGCTCCTCCAGGATTAACGCACCTGCACCCTCACCAATAACCAATCCATCGCGGTCACGGTCGAAGGGGCGCGGTGATTTCTCCGGTGTGTCATTCACGGTGCTAGTCGCGAACAAAGTATCGAATACCGCCGCTTCAGTAGGGCATAATTCTTCAGCTCCGCCAGCGACCATGGCCAGTTGAGAGCCATTACGAATGGCTTCATAGGCATAACCTATACCCTGACTGCCAGAGGTGCAGGCACTGGACGTGGTAATTACCCGTCCTTTCAAACCAAAGAACACGCCAATATTTACCGGCGCGGTGTGTGACATCATTTTGATATATGAGGTTGCGTTCAAACCATCCACTTTCTTATTGATCAGCATATTGCCGAACTCAGCAATTGCTGCAGTTGAACCAGCAGATGAACCGAACGATACCCCCATCTGCCCAGTTTGAATGAAAGGGTCATCTAACAAGCCCGCATCTTCCAGTGCTATTTCTGCTGCTCGCGTTGAGAGCAAAGCAATTCGTCCCATGCTGCGAATCTTTTTACGGGTGTAGTGTTTGGGTACCTGAAAATCAGGAACCGGCCCACCCAATTTGGTTTCCAAACCTTCATAGGCTTCCCAATCTTCCATGTAACGAATACCATTCTGCCCTTTTTTTAAGGCCGCTTGGAAAGTATCCCAATCACTACCCAGTGCAGTAATACCAGACATTCCGGTTACAACTACCCGTTTCATTAAATCATGCCCCCATTCACTGAAATAACCTGCCTCGTAATGTAGGCAGCGCCATCAGAAAACAAAAAACCAACGGTACTGGAAACTTCTTCTGGTTTACCCAAACGACGTAATGGAATCATATCCATTGCATGTTCCACCACATGATCTTCCAACATTTCTGTTTCAATTAAACCAGGAGCAACACAATTAACGGTTATTTTACGCTTAGCCAGTTCCAGCGCTAACGCCTTGGTCGCACCAATCAAACCGA
>JBFKSL010000185.1:0-8083 GCA_041626995.1 Ketobacter sp.
AGCATGCGGGCATCCATTAAGTGTCCATAGCCAACATTATAAGCGGCCAAGGCAAACCAGGTGCGGTGAGGCTCAGTAATTTGTTCCGGCAGGCGCTTGTACAGCTTTTTAAAGTAACGTGCACCACCCTCAATGCTTTGCATGGCATCCCGGCGATTGGTTACACCCATTTCCTTCGCTGTGCGGCGGGTAAGCATCATAATGCCGCGCACGCCGGTGGGTGAGATGGCATTGGGGTTCCAAAGGGACTCTTGATAGGCGATGGCGGCCAGTAAGCGCCAATCCACGTCCAGTTCTTTGCCATGAGCTTTGAATTCTTCTTCATAGCGAACTAAACGGGAATCCAAATGCGCCAGGAAAGTTCTCGCTCCCACGTAATCAAATTCGCGATGGCCAAAAAAACGTACCAGCAGGTCTTCCAGTTCGCCGGTTTCATTTACCTGATTAAAAAATAGCTCTGCCATGGTGAACAGGGAACCGTCTTCTGTGGCAGAAAAGGCCCATGCCAATGGCTCTGGATCGGTTAGCGTGATCGCGCTGCGTAGTTCTGGAAATACGTCGCGATAGGCTTGGAATACGTTGGAATCCATCACGACATAATCCGCTTGACCATCGTTTACCATGTTAAGCAGGGACAGGGCGGTTACGTTGTGCTTTTCTTCCCATTTTAAGTCTGGGTGATCCGATTTCAATTGATGGAGGTTTTCTGAATGGCTGCTGTTAGCAATCACCACCAGCTTTTTACCAATAATATCGGTGATGGTTTTGGGAGACGATTGGTCGCTGTGATAAACCAGCTCTTGAGTAACCTGCTGGTAGGGCGAGGAGAAGCGCAGGTTTTTGCTGCGTTCGGGAGTGACCGTCAGTCCGGCAGCAGCCATATGCACTTTACCCTGGCGCACATCCTCTAATAGTTCGCCCAAGTCGCTGTAGGTTTGTACGGTGAGCTTTACGCCAAGAAAATCCGCAAAGGCCTGGGCCAACTCAAATTCAAATCCCGTGGTGCGATCCAATTCCTGATAATACATAGTGGGGCCTAGTTGGGTGGCCACCACCAATTCCCCCTGCTGTTTCACTTTTTCCAGCAAGGGTAATGACGGCTGGCAAGCGGGCACCAGCAGAAAACCTGCTGCTGCGGCTGCACAAAGAACTGTTCTTACAAACCATCGAATAAAGTTCATGAGCGGTAAATAGTGTGTACCGTATCCTTGTTAGAGATTGGCTTCCAAAAACTATCCGATTCAAAAAATCTCAATAAGAACGGATAGTTGCCTTACAACCCGGCCCCCAAATAAGCCAAGGTTGTATAAAAATTGAACGAATTATACTCAGAGAAGCCTAAAATGTCGATTTCAATCTGTAACAAAGCGAATAAAAAAAGCGTTTTATAGATTATTTGTGTATTTAAATTAGGCAAATTACACAAAAAGTACTGCATTGCGGGTTTTGAAACCCTTGCCTACCCTTAATGAACCAACCAGATATAACCACAAACTAAGGAGAGGTGTTCCATGCCAGCAAATGCGAAAGTGCTAGGTGCGTTGGGGCTGTTAGGTGTTTTACAAATTGGCTACCTGAGTTGGGCGGTTGCGGGCGTTGAAGGCTCGGGGGCTGTGATTATGTGGGGTATTCTGGTGGCGTTGTTGGGGGGGGGTGTTGGCTGGGTTATGACGCGTTCCGAAGGCACCCAGTCTAGCCCTGAAGAGTCTTTCCTCCGTGCTTTGGTTAATGGCGAAAAGCAGCTGAGTGATCGCGTTTTTGATAGTGGCTCCAGCTCTCTGAGTGAAGCCATTAATAGTCATTTGGATCATATGCAGGAAGTGTTTGAACGTGCCTCCGGCAACCTTGATCGAATTAAGGTGATGAGCCGCCAACTGAGCAAAATTTCCAGCTCTACTAACACTGACGATCATGATACTCGCGAAGTGGTGGAAGCGGTGTCTTCCATGAGTGCTGCAGTTCATGCCGCCTCACAGAATGCTACAACGGCGGCCCAAGCCGCCAGAGATGCCAGCAATGAAGCCGATAGTGGCCAGCAAGTGGTTAATAATGTAACCGGCTCCATCCACTCCCTAGCAGATGAAGTGGAGCGGGCTGCCACGGCCATTCAAAAGCTGGAAGCAGATACAGAGTCCATCGGCGCGATATTGGAAGTGATTCGTGACATTGCCGATCAAACCAACCTGTTGGCGCTGAACGCTGCCATCGAAGCGGCTCGTGCAGGTGAGCAGGGGAGAGGCTTTGCGGTGGTGGCCGATGAGGTGCGAACGCTGGCTCAGCGTACCCAGGAAGCAACTCAAGAAATTAACGACATGATCGCGCGCCTGCAGGATGGCTCAAAAAATGCTGTCAGTGTGATGGCAGAAGGGCGCAAGCAGGCCGAACTGAGTGTAGAGCAGGCATTGAAAGCGGGTGAATCCTTAACCGCCATTACCGGTGCAATCGGCTCCATTAGCTCCATGAACGAGCAGATAGCAGCGGCAGTGGAGCAGCAAACTGCAGCGGCTGATGCCATTAATCGTAGTTTGCAGCGAATCAGTGAATCCAGCGATAGCTCCCACGCCAATGAGCTAAGTAATCTTCAGCAAGAGATCGAAAACACGGCGCTTGAGCTAGAAAGCATTATTAATCGCTATGTAAGTTAGTTTCCAGGCACGGGGAGTCCTCGTGTCTCCCTTTACGCTTTCTCGGTTGGCTTCGATCCTTTATAATCTCGCCTCCAATTTTCCGCAATCATAGCCAGCCGAGACACAGATGTTACAACTCCGTGGTGCACCCGCTTTATCCGAATTCCGCTGCTCAAGCCTATTACTAACTCTGCAAACTCAAGTGCCTGAAATTACAGGGCTCTATGCTGAGTTTGCCCATTTTGCTCAACTGGATGGAGCGTTAAGCGACGATCAGCGCTCTGTGCTGGAAACCATTCTAAAATATGGCCCCAGTGAACAGCGGCAGGAGCCCAGCGGTAGCTTGGTGCTGGTGGTGCCTCGCCCGGGAACCATTTCCCCGTGGTCCTCTAAAGCCACAGACATCGCCCACAACTGCGGATTGGCACAAATTAAACGCCTGGAACGGGGTATCGCCTACTATCTGAAGTCGGATTCAGCCCTAACAGAGCAACAGCTGCAAACAGCTGCCTCCCTTCTGCACGACCGGATGGTGGAGTCGGTGCTGTGGGATATGGACTCGGCTCAGGCTTTGTTCGAGCAGGAGCAACCGCAACCACTTACCACTGTGGATATCTTGAGCGGCGGTCGTGATGCCCTGGTGCAAGCCAACACAGAATTGGGTTTGGCGCTGGCTGATGACGAAATCGATTATCTGGTGGAGAGCTTTACCGAGCTAAAGCGCAACCCCACTGATGTGGAATTGATGATGTTTGCTCAAGCTAACTCGGAACATTGTCGCCATAAAATTTTCAATGCGGATTGGGTAGTGGATGGCGAAGCGCAATCTCATTCGCTGTTCAAAATGATTAAGAACACCTATGAGTGTGGTGGAGAAGGGGTGTTATCTGCCTATGCCGATAACGCTGCGGTAATGGAAGGCTTCACTGCAGGTCGGTTTTATCCTGAGCCCAGCAGCAAACAATATCAGTTCCATCAAGAACCCGTGCACATTTTGATGAAGGTGGAAACCCATAACCACCCAACGGCGATTGCCCCGTTCCCAGGTTCCTCAACCGGAGCTGGTGGGGAAATTCGAGATGAAGGCGCTACCGGTCGTGGTTCACGTCCCAAAGCGGGTTTAACCGGTTTCACCGTTTCTAACCTGAATATTCCTGGCTTCACCCAACCCTGGGAACAGCAATACGGCAAACCCAGCCGCATCGTCTCGGCGTTGGATATTATGGTGGAAGGTCCTCTAGGGGGGGCTGGCTTCAACAACGAGTTTGGGCGCCCGAATCTGAACGGGTATTTCCGCACCTACGAGCAAAAAGTAACGACGATTAATGGTGAGGAAGTGCGCGGTTACCACAAGCCCATTATGATTGCTGGTGGTTATGGCAACATCAAACAGGATCACGTGGATAAAGGCGACATTCCTGTAGGCGCCAAGCTCATCGTGTTGGGTGGTCCGGCCATGTTGATTGGCTTGGGTGGTGGTGCAGCGTCCTCAATGGCTACCGGTGCCAGTGCAGAAGATTTGGATTTTGCCTCTGTGCAACGGGATAACCCGGAAATGGAACGTCGTTGTCAGGAAGTTATCGATCAATGCTGGCAGTTAGATGATAAAATCCCCATTAGCTTCATTCACGATTTGGGTGCCGGTGGTTTCAGTAATGCCATGCCGGAACTGGTAAAAGACGGTGGTCGTGGCGGTAAATTCGATTTGCGCTCCATTCCTAATGACGAGCCAGGCATGTCTCCTTTGGCGATCTGGTGTAATGAATCCCAAGAACGATATGTCATGGCCGTTGCGCCTGAAAATTTGGCTGTGTTTGACGCCATCTGTAAGCGTGAGCGTTGCCCCTATGCGGTAATTGGCGAAGCCACAGAAGAAATGCATTTATCGTTGCACGATGAGCATTTCGACAATCAGCCAGTGGATTTGCCCATGCCAGTATTGTTTGGCAAACCACCGAAAATGCTGCGTGAATTCAATCATCAAAATGCAAATTTACCCGCAGTGGATTTTTCTGGTGTTGAGCTAAAGGAAGCGGCTTATCGTGTACTGCGTTTGCCTGTGGTGGCCAGCAAGAAATTTCTTATTACCATCGGAGACAGAACCGTTACCGGTTTGGTCACTCGCGACCAAATGGTTGGCCCTTGGCAAGTGCCGGTTTCCGATCTGGCGGTGACCACCACCACCCTGGATACGTACACTGGCGAAGCTATGTCCATGGGTGAGCGTACACCCGCTGCGTTAATCAGCGCGCCAGCTTCTGGCCGTATGGCCATTGGTGAAGCCATTACCAATATCGCTGGAGCGCGAATCGAATCCTTATCTCATATTCGCCTGTCTGCTAACTGGATGTGCGCTGCCGGATATAACGGTGAAGACCAGGCGCTATTTGAAACGGTAAAAACCGTAGGCATGGAGTTGTGTCCTGAGTTGGGCATTACCATTCCAGTGGGTAAAGATTCCATGTCCATGCGCACGGTTTGGGATGATGAGGGCGAACAGAAAAGTGTAACGGCTCCGTTGTCGTTAATTATTACGGCTTTTGCGCCGGTGTTGGATGTGCGCAAAACCGTAACGCCACAATTGCAAACCGATGCCGGTGAAACGGAATTATTGTTAATCGACTTGGGCAATGGCAAAAACCGTTTGGGTGCAACAGCACTAGCGCAAGTGTTTAACCAATTAGGTGATGACTGTGCAGATGTGGAAAGTGCAGAGCAATTAAAAGGCTTCTTTAATACACTGCAAGCTCTGTTGCAGGAAGAAAAGATTCTGGCATACCACGATCGTTCCGACGGTGGTTTATGGGCAACCTTGTGTGAAATGGCTTTTGCTGCCCATACGGGTTTACGCGCCGACATCAGTGAGCTGGGTGAAGCGTTGCCTGCGCTGTTCAGCGAAGAGCTGGGTGCCGTGATTCAAGTGCGAGCAGACGATGCCGCTTCCATTCAAAATCAATTCTCACAACTGTCCATAAGAACGGTGAACCTGGGCGGTTTGAGTGGCGATAATAATGTGAGCATTGTGAGTAATGGTCAGACGTTGTTGAGCGAGTCGCGTATCTTATTGGAACAAGCTTGGGCGGAAACCAGTTTCCGCATCCAAACCATGCGTGATAACAGTGAGTGTGCACAGCAGGAATTCGATCAAATCGCCCGCCAAGATGACCCAGGGTTTAATCCTCAGGTGACATTTGATCCTCAAGTGAACATGACGGCTCCCATGATTGCCAGTGGTGTGCGTCCAGCCATGGCCATTTTGCGTGAGCAGGGTGTTAACGGCCAAATTGAAATGGCGGCTGCGTTCCACCAAGCCGGGTTCGATTCGGTCGATGTGCACATGAGTGAAATCCTTTCCGGCCAAGTGAAATTGGATCGCTTCGATGGCTTGGTGGCTTGTGGTGGTTTCTCATACGGTGATGTGCTGGGTGCTGGAGAAGGTTGGGCTAAGTCGATTCTGTTTAACTCGGTAGCGCGAAAACAATTCGAAGCCTTCTTTCAGCGTCCAGAAGTGTTTGCTCTAGGCGTGTGTAATGGTTGTCAAATGATGAGCAATCTACACGAGTTGATTCCTGGTGCGGACTACTGGCCACACTTCGTACGTAATCAATCTGAACGATTTGAAGCCCGAGTGAGCATGGTGGAAGTACAGCAATCCAATTCTATTTTGCTGCAAGGCATGGAAGGCTCTCGCTTGCCCATTGCCGTGGCTCATGGTGAAGGCCGTGCGGAATTTAAAAATGCACAGCAGATTGAACAGGCTCAGCAAGCAGGCGGCATTGCTTTGCGTTATGTGGATAACTGGGGCGAGACAACGGAAACCTACCCTGCCAACCCTAATGGATCTGTGCAGGGTATTACTGGTTTAACCAATACCGATGGCCGCGTCACCATTACGATGCCGCATCCAGAGCGTGTGTATCGTACGGTGCAGAATTCCTGGCATCCCAAGGACTGGGGTGAAGATGGGGTTTGGTTACGGTTATTTAGGAACGCGAGAGTTTGGTTGGGGTGATATTCCCCTTCTGAGGTTTTACGAAAAGTCCGAGTGTCGGAAGGATTCAGTGGAGCAAATTGAGAACGCTACACCTGATCCTTCCTCTCGTAATTAAAAAAATAAAAAAAAAGAGAATGAAAATGAGAAAAATAAAAACGATCTTTGCGCTTACTCCTTTCATCTTGTTAACTGCTTGTGGAGACAGCTCAAACGCAAAATTCCAGCTGGCTCAAGAGCATGTCCGCAAACTTAATAAAGCCGCCGACTTTTTCTACCTCGAAAAGAAAAAATGCCCTAGTTCTGCTAACGATTTGGCAAAACTCTTTACGGGTAAAGAGCAAAACGATTTTGACTTCAATAAAGACCCCTGGGGAAATAATTACGTGATTTACGAAGTGGAAAAAGGTTGTCACTTCAAATCCCTGGGAGCGGATAATCAACCAGGTGGTGAAGGCGTAAACGCTGATATTCAATAGGAATCGACATGTACAAACTGGCCTTTTTTGTTCCCGAGAAAAATAAAGAACACGTAAAGCAAGCCGTGTTTGATGCAGGTGCCGGTAAAATTGGCAATTACGATCAGTGCTGTTGGGAAGTCAAAGGCACAGGTCAGTTTCGACCGTTAGCGGGATCAAACCCGGCCATTGGCAAGCATAATCAAGTGGAGTTGGTTGAAGAATACCGTGTTGAACTGGTGTGTGAAGATCGTCTGATTAAGCAGGTAGTGGCGACCATGAAATTGGCGCATCCTTATGAAGAACCTGCTTATGATGTTTGGCGGTTAGAGGAGGTTTAGTGCAGAGTCAGCCACCTGTGTAGGCTCAAGCGCTCGAATGCTTCAATCTATTCAGTTCGCGGTCGTCGCTGATAAGCCGTAATATCTTCAATCCGAACCGGAAACTCGTTTTTCTTCCGATCCTCAAAATAAAACTTCAAAGTGCGATGCACAGTGGGAAAGGCCAGCTCATCCCAGGGGATCTCGTCCTCAGCAAACAACTCTGCTTCCAGGCTTTCCTCACCCACGCCATATTCCCCATTCACTACGTCTGCCAAAAAAAACATATACACCTGACTGATGTGGGGTAAATTAAAAATCGTATACAGGCCACGCATGTCCACCTTTGCCTCCGCCTCTTCGATGGTTTCGCGGGCAGCAGCTTGCTCGGTGGTTTCACCGTTTTCCATAAAACCGGCGGGAAGTGTCCAAAAACCTTTGCGCGGTTCGATAGCTCGGCGACACAATAATACTTTGTCTTGGTGAACAGGAAGGGTTCCGGCAATGATGCGGGGGTTAATATAATGGATGGTGCCGCAATCATCACAGACGTGGCGCTCGCGGCTGTCCCCGTTAGGAACCTTCAGGGAAACTTCTGATCCGCAATCACTGCAATATTTCATAGAGCTGGCCACTTAATTTAAAGTGGCCAGTATAAAGCTTTGCCGATGGAAGTCACAGACCCCG
>JBFKSL010000186.1:0-8058 GCA_041626995.1 Ketobacter sp.
AAGCTTTCAGGTAGAAGCTGATGTGGTGAGCGACTTGATTATTGCTTGTTTGGAAGATCCTGGTGCTTGTGGCTTTAGCCCGCTTATGACGTGGTTGATTAATAATATTAATACCTACGCCCCAGCATTACTTGCCTGGATACCTGAGACCATTGACGCATTCTCAAGCGGGTCAAAAGTGTTGAGTGGGATGCTTATGCTGATGTATGACGCTAACAACGCTAAATTCAGCAACTTCCAGCAGCAGGCTTATATCGATCTGGTTGCTTTAAATGAAAGTTCCAACCTAAGTCTGGTTGGTGAAGCCATGCAAGCGGTGGCAAACACTTACGCAGTAATGGATACTTCTCCGATCTTAGTTAACAACCAGATGGAATTACCTAATTTCAGAAGCAGTGAAGATGGTTCGGTGGCAGATGCTGCCCGCCGTGCGGAAAACTACAACCAGTCACTTTGCCAAATGATTTTGTTTGCCCAGCCATCCGGTACGCTGGGTGAAATGACCTCTGAAGATACTTCGTTAGCATGCGACGCTATTGTGAGTGGCGGCTCCAGCGCTTTGCCCGAAGCCGATGAAGATGGTGCCATGATGATTGATGCTGTGCGTCAGACCGTATCTGGCATGGAGAATGGTACTTGGATACAAGACCGTAACCACAACTACACAATAAATGGCATACAAGCCAGCAGAAGTGGTCAAACGGATCTGGAGTTTGCAAATGGTCGGCTTCATTGGAATGTAGGTGGCGATTCATTAACCGTAGATGAAACCAGCATAAGCAAAGCATCAGACGTCGACGCAATGATTGGTGAAGCTCGACAGATTTTCAATGACCTTGGGCTTAACGCCCTGGATACTTTTGGAGCCTGCTCCGGTGGGCTTACAGAAGATGGGCAGTCTTGCCAACAACTATTTTCTCAAAGTTATAGCAGTATTCAACGCTATGCAGTACTAAACGATAGTAATCGAACTGCCATCGTCCCCGCTTTCTTAAGTCAAAGTAATTGTTCCGATAATATTGGTTATGACGATGATACTGGAAATAAAATAGAGGGCTGGAAAGATAATCTAAACACCTTTGATGAGTCAGCTCCTTTCTGTGATGAAACCATATACGCTATCGGGCAGGCACGAATTTTTTACCAGCGCCCTGATTGCTATGGTGGGAGTAGCGGTTGCGCTCAAAGTGCAATTGGGTTCGAAAGCCTTTCTGGTGAGCGCGAAAGAGCCAACTTGTTTAACCCTTTTTGGCAAGTGCAGCTAATTCCATCAGGAGTTAGTAATGAAGGGTAAACAACAAGGTCAGGCTATTTCAGAGTTTTTAGTCAGTCTTATCCTTTTTGTGGTAATGATTCTTGGCTTGTTTGTCATTGGTAATATGGTAAGTATTCAGACAACCGCCCACAAGGCCGCTCGCTATATGGCTTGGGAGCGGATCGCTTACAATGAATCCGATTATAATGCTCAGCTCACATCTCAAGCCGATGGAATTGCTTCAGATATTACGTCCCGTTTTCTTGAGAATAATGGGGTGGGGTTTGGGGGCAGTTCCAGTGGAGCAAACAGAGAATGGACGGGTGTATGGGGTGACGAAAATGTCAGTGCATATGGTCGGGAACAGTTGAGAATGGATGAAAATCGTAGTTTGGTTGATCTGTCATCTGGTGTTTCCATTCTTGATCCTGATGAGTTTGATACAGCACGTAACTCCATTACACAATTTGCTTCTCAAAGCTCAACCCAAATCAACTGGGCAAATAGCAGAACGGATTTGGAATTGGACACGTCAGATTCTGGGTTTATCGCCATTCCTTTGTCCCGTGAAAATAATTTCCTCCTTTCCGGGTTACCTGAAGGTGATTATCAGCTTAAGGGCTCTTTTGCTCTTATTTCAGACGGTTGGGAATCGGGCTCGGAACAGCAATTTTCAGATAGGGTTGATGCGTTGCGAAATAGGTCTGCGGCAACTGCCCATCGAGTTCAACAGCGAACTGCAACAGCAGGTTTGGTTCGTGGTACGTTTAAAGAATTAAATGAAAAACTTTATGTCTCTGATTCGCCATTTGATATGGTTTCAGAGAATCAGTCCACAAGTTTACCATCCAATCTTCCTGCCTATGACGAAGATAGCGATGCTCTTGATGTTACTAACCCTATGTAGGTAAGTGCAGTGCCAAAAGCAGCAGTATTAATTTGTGCTTGGCTTCTTATTGTCCCCGTCAGTGTAGATGCAAAGTTTCGGGATCCGTTGGATACAGAACTACCGGTTTTGGAGGTGGTTCCTGGAGCTGAATGGTTTTGGGCGGGGCGTCGAATTGCTCTAAACAATGTGCCCATGAGCATTAAGCTGTTTAGCTTCCCTGGTAAGGCAGAGGCGGTGGAGAAGTATTACACGGGCTTGTGGAAAACCAAGGGCCACGGAAAGTCCTCTAAGAAGACAATCGGCGATTTAATCATATTGGCCTATCAGTTAGATGGAATTCTATATAGTGTGCAGTTTTCCCAAAAGGGGCAAAAAGTGGATGGTAAAATTGTGGTATCGCCAACCCCCCTTAATAGTTCTACCAATAGAAAAACACTATTACCAATACCACCCAGGAGCGATGTTACCAGCAAAATGGAATCCCTGGATGGAGGTAAGAGATCTGAAACGTTAAACATTGATTCCCGCTTGTTGGTGCCGCAAATAATTGATTTTTATATCAGCGAATTACAACGCAATCAGTGGGCGTTATATGGTCGTAGTGGTGATGGACAAAACGGAGCAGTACTCAGTTTCCAAAGAGGAGGAGAACTGTTACAGTTGACCATCAAGGGCTTACAAGGGCGCAACAGTAAGTTCAGTCAAGTCCTTATACACTGGATCAAATAGACTTATAAGAATAAAAACCTATGTCCAAGAACCGTAACTTTGGTGGTGTAATGGTTGAGTATGCCGTTGTGGCCACATTTTTATCAATCACAGTGGTTTTCGCTTTTTTTGGCGGCTCGCCAAGTACGTATTTCGAAAGCAGTGAAGACGCGGAGCAAGACCCTTCCATCATCAACGCTCTTAATGAGCGTCAGCAAGATTTTGCTAACTCGATATATCAGCCTTAGCAGGTTAGACCATGAAGTCCAATAACAAAACAAGTATTATCCTATTGATATGTGCCATCGCCGCTGGAGCTGGTGGTTGGTATTTGTCGAGCTCTCATATCAACCAAGAAATCACTCAATATAAATCGCAATTTGATCAGGAACGTGAGTCTGTCGAGGTGGTGGTAGCTTCTACGGATTTAAATGTTGGAGATGTGATTAGCTCCAAGAATGCCTCCATTCGTAAGATTCCAAAAGTATATGTGCAAGCCAACGCGATTTCTCCTGGGCAGTTTTCTACTATTGATGGTCGGCAAATAGTGAACCCGGTGAAGCGGGGTGAGTCCATCACCATGTTGCATGTAAATAAAGTGAAAATTGAGGGCTTGGCTTCTCTGTTAAAAGAAGGGGAGAGGGCAATAACTATTCCAGTGTCCTCGTTGGATACTTTTTCTGGCTTTCTTTCTCCCGGCGATTTTATCGATTTAATGATTACCCTGAAAGACGGTGATGAGAAGCGAACGGTACCATTAGCTCAGAATTTGAGAGTGCTGGCCACAGGTTCTGATCTGGATGATGGTGTACCAGAGAAAGGTAAAGGTAGATATAGTGAGATAACCGTTGGAGTCTCACCACTTTATGCAACCAAGCTTATCCACGCGCAGACCGTTGGCGATATAACGCTGTTACTGCGGCGCCCGGAAGATGAAACCGACCGATTCGATGACTACATTACATTGGATAATGTGGTTGATATTCCACAGCAAGCGAAGCCAGAACCGCCTCAAGAAAAGCAGGATACCTGGGGGTTTGAACTTATAAAAGGCGGCAAGCGCTCCTAATTACAAAAATAAGGAAAAGAAGTATGAACGTATCTGCCTTTGGCAAGTATTTGCTCACACTGGTTGTGGGCTGTTTTCTTTTAGGGGTTGAGTTAGCAAGCGCCGAAGAGGCCTATGATAGTACCGTTAATATTATTCAAGGCCAAACCCGTTTAATGCCATATCCTGGTGTGACTCGTGTTTCTATTGGTCACCCAGATATTGCAAATGCGCAACCAACAGGGCCTAACGAAATATTGTTAACAGGTTTAAAGGCTGGTGTAACGGATTTACGCATTTGGAAATCCAACGGACAACAAAAGCGATTCCTGCTTAAAGTGGTTGATAACTCGTGGGTGCAAATCCTTGAAGTAGCCAATATCGTTTTGGCGGACGTAGAAGGCGTTAATGCCAGAGAAGAAAATGGCATTGTGTTTATAGAAGGCCGCATTCTTCGAGAGCAAGACATCGTTATTATTAACGATATGAAAAATAAACTCTCTAAAGAAGTCAGCTCCGGTACGGTAGTTTTTAACGTGATTACCCCTAAAGTTAGCCTGCAAGCAATGATTATGCTGGATGTGCAGGTGGTGGAAGTTCGTCGTGATGATCTGATGAATGTGGGGATTCAGTGGGCGGGTTCGGGTCCAGGGCCTTTCTGGGAAATGACCGGTGAGTTTAACGGTATTCTGGACTTCGATAAATACACATCTTTCTTCGGTTTCGGCCATAAAGAAGGCGCTACACGCTATGACCCTTTAACTGAAATTGGATCAACAATAAATTTACTACAAACTAATGGTATTGCTCGTGTATTGGCACAGCCAAAATTGGTCACCAAAAGTGGCTCAAAAGCAGAATTTCTTGCCGGCGGAGAAATCCCTATTCCAATTTATGGTCGAGATGGTGAGATCACGGTTGAATTTAAACAAGTAGGTGTGATTTTAGATTTTGAACCTGTAGCCGATCCTGATGGTTTCATCTCCACAAAAATAAACGTCGAAGTAAGTGCGGTAGATGAAAGTGTGGAAGTGCTTGGTATTCCTGGTTTTACTTCGCGCAAGACCAATATGGAAATGAACGTACAAACCGGTCAAACCATGGTGATCTCAGGAATGTTGCAAGCCGAAGATAGTAAAGCCATTGGTAAAGTGCCTGGTTTAGGTTCTATTCCAATTATTGGTGAGCTGTTTAAATCACGAGATTTCCAGGAGTCTTCAACTGAGCTAGTAATCTTTGTTACTCCCTATTTGATCGATCCAGACAGTAAGCGTAATAAAGATATGATCGAGTACTCGAAAAAACTTAGCTCAGATGCAACCGACGATCTTAAATTTAGTATCTTTGATTAAAGGTATGCTGAATGCTAGTGCTTGAGGTTTTTGATCGTAATAATAATAAAACACTCTATGAGTTTACCGAGGGCTCCTACACGCTCGGTAAAGGCGACCAATGTGATGTGATCCTTGCGGATAATCACGTATCTAGAAATCACGCATCTGTTGAGGTTACTGCTCGTTCAGCAAAAATTTCCGATCTTAATAGCACGAACGGCACTTGGCTCAATGGTGAAAAATTGCTTCAACCTATGGGGCTAAACCAAGGCGATAAATTAGCTTTCGGAGATCTAGGCGTACGAATTATTGAGGCGCCATCAATCGCTTCTGCCTTTGAAGAAGGTGAAGATCGTCGAACGAAAAGAGCACCGCTCAAACAAGAAAGCGAAGAATTCGTTGCATTAAAGCGTCGTGTGCATTCCTTGATTCTTGAATATCTTGATCTGCGTAAGCGTGCTAACTTGCAGGAAATGAATGCTATGGAGCTGCGTGTAGAAGCGCAGAAGGCGACCAAGCAAATTATTCACGATCATGTTAATCACATTCCGGATGGAATTAGTAAGGAAGAGCTGCAGCGACAAGTTGTGGCAGAAGCAGTTGGGCTAGGTGCGCTGGAGCCGTTGGTTGAGGATGACGAAATTACCGAGATCATGGTAAACGGCCCCGATCAAATATTTGTAGAGAAGAACGGTCGGCTAAGTCTCACAGAAAGCCGTTTTACCAGTAATCAATCTTTGTTAGCCGTAATCGATCGTATTGTTGCTCCGTTGGGGCGACGCATTGATGAAAGTTCTCCCATGGTAGATGCTCGTTTGGAGGATGGTTCAAGGGTAAATGCTATTATTCCTCCTCTTGCGCTCAATGGCCCGAGCATCACCATTCGAAAGTTTGCTAAGAAAAACTTATACATGACGGATTTGGTTCGTTATGGCTCTATTTCTGAGCAAATGGGTTTGTTCTTGAAGTCCGCTGTTGAGTTAAAACAAAACGTGGTTATTTCGGGTGGAACAGGTTCGGGTAAAACCACATTACTGAACATTCTTTCTAACTTTATTGGTGATGAGGATCGAATCGTTACCATCGAAGATGCTGCAGAACTGAAGCTCAATCAGCCCCATGTGGTTTCACTTGAAAGCCGCCCGGCTAACGCTGAAGGTAAAGGTAAAGTAACCATTCGCGACTTGGTGATTAATTCTCTGCGGATGCGTCCTGACCGAATTGTGGTAGGTGAGTGCCGTGGTGGTGAAGCGCTAGATATGCTTCAGGCGATGAATACTGGCCACGATGGTTCGCTTACAACGGGGCACGCTAATTCACCTTCAGACTTTTTAAATCGATTGGAGGTAATGGTGATGATGGCCGGTGTGGATTTGCCCTCAAGAGCCATCAGAGAACAAATTGCCTCCGCGGTTGATATTCTTGTGCAACAAAGTCGTTTAGCGGATGGCACTCGTAAAATTACCCATATTATGGAAGTAACCGGTTTCGAGGGCGATAAGGTTCAGTTAGAAACCATCTTTGAATATATACGTAAAGGCTACGACTCCAACGGTAAAATTGTGGGGTTTTACAGGCCAACTGGGTATATCCCAAAATTCTACCAAAACGCAATTGATCAAGGCGTTCCTGTGGATGTAGGCCTTTTTCAGGATCAGCCTGAACTTACCTCTGATCAAGTTGAGGTGAGTTGATGGAAACGGTTGTCACGTGGCTTGAAGGTAATAGTCAGCTAGTTGGTTTGGTGTTTATTAGTGTCTCTGTTTTTTGTGTGAGTTGGGTATTGCTCGGTGTTGGCAAAATGCTTTTCAGTCTTTATCAGAAACGATTTTACACGCAAGTAGATAAAGGCTTGCGAGACGTAGTGGTTATGCTGGAACCGGACCAAGTGTTCACCTATACCCTTATGGCTATATTGATTCTCGTTCCAGTGTTGTTGTTTTTAACTAATGTGGTTTTTTCTGTAATTGTCGGTGTGATTATTTTTCTCGCTCCTACGATAGTGCTAAAAGTAATGAAAAAACGACGCTCAGATGAATTCGTTGAACAGTTACCAGATGCGCTTTCTTCAATGGCATCTTCTTTAAGGTCTGGTCTTAATCTAGTGAAATCTTTCCAGCAAGTAGTTAAAAACCAACCTCAGCCGTTGGCGCAGGAGTTTGCTCAAGTATTGGTTGAATATCGAGTGGGCACCGACTTAAACGATTCCCTGGATGATTTGGCTAAGCGCATTGATCGTCAGGATATATTGTTGATGAACTCTGCCATTAAAATTTCAAGAGCTGTAGGTGGTAACTTGGCAGATACGCTGGATACGCTGTCTAAAACATTGAGAGAAAAATCAAAGGTAGAAGGTAAGATCAATGCGTTAACTTCCATGGGTAAAGCTCAGGGAACCCTGGCGACATTTTTTCCAGTATTTATTGGTTATGTGTTTTATAAGATCGAACCACAAGCCATGTCTATGCTATTTACCAGCAAACTAGGATTGATTTGGCTCGGTATTATGGTTGCGATGGCAGTCATGGCCTATTTTATGATTCAGAAAATCGTCAACGTGGATGTGTAGATGGAAGCTTTTTTTCTAAAATATTCATCCGTCTTGTTGTTTTCAGGAGCAGTAGCACTTGGATGCTATGCGATCCTCCGACTGGTAATGCGCCAACGTAGCAAAGAAAACGAAGATTGGCGTGATCCTCCCCCGTTGATATATAAGCTTTTTAAGCCAGTGGTTCGTTTGTTTGCTGGTGAAGTTCGATCTTTTATGTCGGACAAGCAATACGAGAAGAGCCAAATAAAACTCAGCACGGGTGGGATGAATTAC
>JBFKSL010000187.1:0-8050 GCA_041626995.1 Ketobacter sp.
AAAGAAAAAACAAACCGCTGATCACAGCAAACAGCATATGACTGTGTTTGATGGCGATATACATAAACTTCCCCTAAACCAAAAGAAACATGACATTTACCAAAGCCACATACCATAAGTTGATTGGGCCGGATGGGCAACCACAATATGGCTGTTTCTCAACCCCCTTTACAGAAATCAATCACAAGGATTTTGATTACCGAACCGCGATGGATGCACCAGCCAACCTTTGGCAAAAGCACTTTCACTTTAATCAATTTCAGTTTATTGGCATTAGCAGCCAACAGTATTATTTAGGCTGCGCCATTGCCAATATTCGTTACGCATCCAGCGCCTTTGTGTACCTGTTTGACCACAAAACCAAGCAACTGCACAGCCAAAGTTTTTTAACGCCCCTAAGCAGGGGCTGCACCCTATCGAATAAACCAGGGCAGGGTTACAGCTATTATAAGAAAGGTAAAAATCTTATTGAGTTTATTGGCGCTCCAGACAAACACGCCTACCAACTTAACGTTAACTTAGATAATCAAATTCATGTGGATTGCCTGATACAAGAGCATGAAGATTTTCAGCCCTTATGCCTTTGCACCAAAACCGGATACAACGGCTGGACCTACACACAAAAAGCCACTGCATTGAAAGCCAACGGAGTGATCAGCTGGAAGGGTAACAATATAGCCGTGGAAAGTGATCAGTTTTTGGGAAACTACGATTGGAGCTGCGGTTATATGCGGCGTCAGACAGCTTGGAACTGGGCCAGTGCCAGTGGCTACAGCGACCAACATAAGATCGGCTTAAACCTGGCTGCGGGGGTCAATGAAACCGGTTTAACCGAAAATGCCTTTTGGGTAGATGGCCAGTTGCACCGTTTGAGCCCAGTGCAGTTTCAGTTTAACCGCAAGCAACGTAGTCACAATTGGCTAATCACCACTGAAGACAGAATGGTAGAACTGGAATTTCACCCAGCGGGAAATTTCACCGAAAAGAAAAATGTACTTTTTTTAGCGACCAATTTCAGCCAAATGCCAGGACACTTTAGTGGTTCACTTACCGATGCACAAGGCAAGCGCTATGTTCTCGACCATGTTCCCGGTGTTGTGGAAGACCACTTTGCCAAATGGTGAATATACGGGCATAAAAAAGCCGCGCTATAAAACGCGGCTTTTTCTATCTAAGCAACTCAGTTACTGAGCTGTGTAGATTACTTTTACTCCTTCCGTAACAGAGGCAGAGTCGATATAGCCAACGGCATTTTTATCGCCCATGATCACCTCAATTACTTCAGAGTCATCGAAGTATTGCTTGGGAGGTGCACCCTTCCCAGTAAAGATCAATCGAGACCAATATGCGTTTAGATGTGATGGGGATTTATCAATCACCTTAGTATAAAACTCATCACGAACGTCATTACCCTCTTCCTGATCAATCGGTGTGGCTTCCACCCCACCTACATAATCACGCTTGCCTAAGAACAACTGTTGCAGCTCTTTTGCACTCGCATTACTGATAGAGGATTCTGAACTCACTATCACAACCACTTCAGCAGAAGCTAAGGTTGCTGCTAATAACAAACCAGTGGCGCTGATTACTTTTGCTAATTTTGATTTAATATTCATCAGTCTATTCCCCCTTAAAATACTGCTTCGATTGAGAAGGAATAGATAGCAGTGTGATTACCTGCCGCGTCTGGGTCACCTGAGAATCGGCCATTGCTGTGGCCGTCTACGGTTGTAAAGCCACCATAAGCATCTAGGCTCCCTAAAGCTGGGTTGCCTGTTGGAACAGCTCCCTCAACCACATTCAAATATTGATAGGTGTTGCTACCAAAATTCTCATAGTGAGTTGCTTGCAATTTTGCTTTCACTCGTGGAGTCACATCGTAGACTAAACCAATCGTATATGACTGCTGCTCCTGAATTTGATTTTCCATTGCGTTGTAGATGTCTTGACTGTATGCAAGCACACCCTCTTGGACTGAATCACGAATGCCCATCAAAGTCAAAACCTGGGAATCACACCCACCGCCAGCACAAGCTGTAGATGGAATAATTGCTCCAGAACCTGCTAATGCACCGCCAAGAGCCAACGCATTGATTGTGTCATTAGTGACGGTCAACCCTCCGACTGCTGGAGCGCCATACATCGCCTTACCAACCGCATCAGCATACTCCTGAATCGCACGAATACGATCATCGGCTTTTGAATCAGTTTGGAACTTAGCGAAGGTTACATGGGGCATCCACTTACCAAAACGATAACCAACGGTTAAGTAACCTGCATCACCCACCGGTTGAAACGTCTCAGTATTCAGGTTTGCAATCTCACCCATGACCAGCAAGCTGCCGTTATCATAGGTAAAACCTGCACTGATATATTCGGTTTTAATATTATCGGGATCCGCTTCTAAATTACCTGGATTTGCTACACCATAATCTGGCCCAAGCTCGTCTTGTGCTCTACTAAGTGCAGTCAACAAGCTATCTGCTAAGCCGTCCTCATCTGGGTTTGTATTTAAAGTTGAGCGGTTGTAACCCACCCGAACGGTCAAATCACTCCATTCTGCCGTTAGACTGGTTCCCCACGCTGGGCTGGAGATAAACTCTGCCTCCAACTGCTCGGTATAACCAGAAGCCTGACCAGCATAAAGTTGGTAGGCAAAGTTAACGGGGCCAGCACGGAAGTTATAAACGCCCGCGATGCCATCCGTTGTGGTGGCAGGAATGTTGTACAGCTCGATGGGTGCCACTACCCAGGGCAGCGCGTAACCCACATCCAAATATTCCGATAACATATAGTAGGGCAAACGTTGACGACCAAACTTAAACGAAAGATCGTTAGTGGCCTGCCAACTTAAATAAGCCCACTCTGCTTCTAACTTATAATCCGCAGAGCCACGACTAAGCAGCTGTACCGTTGCATCCCAATCCTCTGTAATTTCAAAGGTCATTTGTACACCGGCCTTTGAAACCGAGTTTGCTCGGTAGTTATCTTCAATGCCGGTATTGGGCTCTACCAGTTCATCACCATCGTTGGTCGCAGCACCCGCGGTCATAAACCCATTGATCTTCAATCGGTCTGCAGCGGCGGAGATACGTGAACGGTTTTCTTTTACGGCGGATCGTGTACCTTTAAGCCTGTTTTCCAGGCGCTTAATTTTCTTTTCTTGTTGCTCTAATCTCTTTTCTAGATCCGCCGTGGTAGCAGCTAACACTGGCACACTGGATAAGCAAAGAGTTAATGGCAACAAGGCTAAGGACGCTCTCTTCTTAACCATTGTTGTTTCCTTTGTTTTTATGGACAAAAAACCCACACCATCATCGGGTTACCAGGCAGCATGACGACGGTGTTTAATAGACCTTTGCTGTCTAAGGAAAAGCATAGGCCAAATTCAGTTAAGATCAAAAAAAATCCTTAAAAAATGTCGTCCAAGCTGCTGATTTTTGAAGAAATACCGGTGCGCCACTGCCAAACACGACTATTTTGTAACCGGCAATTACCAATTGCTGGAAGATTGATCAAAAGCAGCTAGGATTAAGCTTTGCGCAAAAAAACGCCCGCTTGGGAGGCGGGCTAAGGGAATGCCCGATGAGGTCCGGGCGAGAAAGTACGCTAAATAAACAATATCGATTGGTCGGCACAACCAAATTCGACTCTCGGCACTCGGTGGAAAAAACCACCTTTGCCAACTTGATGAGAAAGATATCAATTATTTTTAGAATAAACATACTAAAAGCCTGCGAAAAATGTCGCAGGGTCAACAAGTTAGAGGTTTGTATATACTTTAATCAAGCGGAGCCGCTCTAAAGCCACTGGCGGGAAAAATCCATCACCTCTGCATCCACAATTTCCTGAGCAAAAAGCTCCAAACTGCTGGCCTGTTTTTCCAGCTGCGCTCGCTGATTGCCCACCATGGTTAAAGCCACGCCAGCTCGTTGCCAGTCATCCAGGTAGGCCACCTCGGCAATAGACACGTTATATTGGTTACGAATACGATCCTTAAAGCGGCTAACCACTTGACGCTTGTCTTTTAAGGATTGGCTGTAGGGAATATGAAGCTCAACTTCTAAATAGAGGATATGAGTGCTTTGCATGAAATGACGTGCCGAATTCGCACGTATTTGATTAGGGAATGAGCAGGATAACGCGGTTACGGCTGATTGTCATCCTGCTCCTGGCGTTTTTAGAACTCGTAGTGGTAGCTGGCCTCTACGATGTAAGCATTGATTTCCGTTTCTAACTCCAGTCCAGAATAAGGGTTATAGATGAAGTTATCGCCAATATCCATACTATTAGCATTGGTACTTTGATCGTAATCGATTTTTGCCTTCGAGTGCAGATACGCAAAAGCAAAATCGAACGTTTTGCCTTTTTTCCAGTTATAGCCGAAACCCACGGAATACAAGTTAGCATCACCAACAGGCAACAATAGACCTTGCTTATCATCGGGAATAGAACTTTTACGAGGTTCCCAGCCAAAACGCAAAGCCAAACGATCGTTAAGCTGATGCTCTACACCTAGAGCAAAGTTCCAAACACTCTCATATTGACGAGGAATAGTTAACGTATCCGGGGTGGAGTACTCAGACAACACGCTGGCAACCGCCGAGAACTCCTGTTTTTGATCAAACTCAATTACGATACCTTCCCAAATATCGTAGTCAGTCCACTTAGCGTCGATATTGACTTTCCAATCCGGCAGCACCCGAACGCTAATACCGGTTGAGAAATGGGCCGGCTGGTTAAATTCAACTTTGGCGTTCCCGGTTTGTTCAGCCAAACCTGTGGGTAAGCCTAGAAAAGTACCGAGCCCCCCGAGAGGTGATGACATTATGTCTGCGAAGGTATTCTGCCAACCTTCGGAGTAACCCAAACGATACGTACCTTCCATGCGGTTTTTAGCTTCTGTATGATAAACAACCCCCCAGGTAAACCAGGGTGTGGGCTCCCATAACGCACCAAATACGCCATGCACAGACAGACCTGTTTCTACATCAGCTTCCAGTTCAACCAGTGTATCGAATGGATCCAGGTTGTTATCGCAGACCTCGGGAATCCCCAAACAACCTCCTGCACCAAGATCCAGAAGCAACTCATTAATAACCCCCACCGCAATGTGAGTCAGACGAAGGTCTGTATATGCCGACAAACCATTGTAGGAAAAATGAATCCCTCCCCCTACGGTCCACTCATCGGTTAATTTAAAAGCAATGGTGGGAGAAAAATAAGTAATTCGGGTTAATGCCATTTCCCTACCCATTAAACGGCCAGGGTCATCGTCATCCCGAATATAGCCAGCCGCCACAGGGGCCCAGGCGCCAGTACCCAACGTATAATTAGTGCCTTCCGGACGATACGCCGCACCACCCGAGGGGGCAACAATAAAGGGCAGCGGCCATTCTTGCCGGCCTTCCACAAAAGGAATCTTCAACACAACATCAGAAGTTTCACTATGGTTGTTTTCAACCCAGTCAGTCTCACCATTGCCCCATATATCAATCTGCTCTTGAGCGTCTGAACGGTAACTCCCAAAATCTGCGGAAAACGTAAACTGAGCCACAGTCAGCTTTAACAAAGCTTCACGGTTTCTGATGCGCTCCAAACCCGCAGGGTTAAAGTGCATAGAATCGATACCGGGAGGATCGGCTGTGACAGCGTTGCCCAAGGCTAACGCTTTCGGGTTACCAATAGTTAAATTTTCAATCAGTGCGGCATTACTAATCGTAGGTACAGTGAGAGCGGCCGAAACAAGAACACAACGCGACCAGCCTGGCACAAGTCGCCCTTTAAACCAATTAATCATGGAATCCCTCTAGCTTCCCCAAAATGGGGCAAAACTTTTGTTTTTATTAGTTTTACTGCCTGGAATAAAAACAATACACATCGTATTTACTTCAAAGAAGTTGGAACATTAAGCCAATCAACTGAGACATTACCAAGCACTCTGCCTCAGTCTATATAGTCCTAATAGTTTTTCAAGCGCTTTTTCGGAACCTTTGCAACAACTTACAAAACGTATAAATTTCAACAAACTAGATACATATCACATCAAAAAGAATGTGTCCTAGTGGATATGCGTTAAACTTACCCATTACGAGGGAGTAGTTCGGGCTTGCCATCCTGATAGTCAACGTAATAAGGTGGAAAATGTCTCGAAACGAAATGAATTTGTTGATCCTCCAATCACACTCGGTTGATGGAAAAATTGGTACAAAAATGAATCAAATACAGTCCGTTATTTTGGCGAAGCTTTCAGTAGTACTTCTAGCCTCTTTGGTCGCCATCTCCTCCAGCTATGCAAAACTGTCTGAGCCTCCACACAAACTAAAGCCGAGCCGTGCCCAGGCCATTACCTCGAACAGTGTGTTACATGGTGTAAATCAGTTACATTTGCGCAAGCATGAATTGGATGACGAGATGTCAGCCAAAATATTTGACCGCTACATTGATTCTCTGGACGGCGGCAAAGCCTATTTTCTGCAATCTGATATCGCTGAATTTGAGACCTACCGTTTTCAGTTAGATGAAGCTTTGCAACGCAGCAATCTGCACCCCGCCTTTGAAATCTTCAACCGGTATCAAAGCCGCATTACCGAGCGCCTGGAATACAGCTTGGGCTTGCTGGAAAAAGGCATTGATAAGTTTGACTTTAAGCGCGACGAAAGCTTCGAGCGCGACCCTGATAAAAGTGACTGGGCTAAAGACATTAACGAGTTGAACGATCTGTCACGCCGCCGCCTTAAAGAAACCATCATCAGCATGCGCCTGATGGGTAAGAATGATGAAGATATTCAGTCCACTCTTGAGCGCCGCTACCGTAACCAGCTAAACCGGGTTAACCAGGCCAATAGCGAAGACGCCTTTGAAATTTACATGAATGCCTTCACTCAAAACTACGACCCACATACCCAATACTTTTCACCCAAAGTTTCGGAAAACTTCAATATCAATATGAGCTTGCAACTGGAAGGTATCGGTGCGGTTCTGCAAAGTGATGATGAATATACCAAAGTCGTTAGCTTGGTAACCGGCGGCCCTGCCGATAAAGGCAACGAATTAGATGAAGCCGATCGAATCATTGGCGTTGGCCAGGAAAAGGATGAAATCATTGATGTTGTGGGCTGGCGTCTGGACGAGGTGGTTCAGCGTATTCGCGGCAAAAAAGGCACCACCGTATATTTAGAGGTGATCCCTGCTGATTCAGTAGATGATCATCATACAAAAATCATTAGCATCACCCGTGACACTGTGAACCTTGAAGATCGAGCCGCGCAATCTGAGATCATGGAACTGGATACCAAAGATGGCAAGAAAAAGTTTGGCATCATTAACGTGCCAACGTTTTATGCCAACTTGCAATGCTTAAAGCATGCGGGCAGCGATTGTCGTTCCACCACCTTTGATGTTTCCAAATTGATCGCAGAATTAAAGAAGCAAAATATCGACGGATTGGTGATCGATCTGCGTAACAATGGCGGTGGTTCATTAACCGAAGTAAACCAAATGTTAGGGCTATTTATCCCTACAGGGCCAACGGTACAAGTAAAATCTTATAACGGCAGCATTGAAGTACTGGAAGACCGTGATCCAGAAGTGTTGTACGATGGTCCGCTGGCAGTAATGGTTAATCGGCTAAGCGCTTCTGCGTCGGAAATTTTTGCCGGCGCCATCCAGGACTATCAACGAGGCATCATCGTGGGAGATCGCACCTTCGGCAAAGGCACAGTGCAATCTCTGCATAGCTTGGATCATTTACGTGGCGATCAATTAAAAGTCACCATGGCGAAGTTCTACCGCATTTCTGGCGAAAGCAACCAGCACAAAGGGATTGAACCCGACATTTTATTTCCGAGCCTAATCAACCATGAAGACATTGGCGAAAGCTCGTTGGATAATGCCCTACCCTCCGATCAGATTCGCCCTGCCCGCTACCACAGAGATACCGAATTAGAACCTCTGCTGACTTTTTTGCGCACCGCTCATGAATCCCGTACGGAGCACGACCCTGAATTCCAATACATCAAAGACCAACAGGCCAACCTGGACTCTATTC
>JBFKSL010000188.1:0-8004 GCA_041626995.1 Ketobacter sp.
CCGTGGATTTCAGCAATCCAACCTGCTTTTTACCGGATTTATCCTCTTTCATGGCGATCCCAACTCCAAATTTGGGCGTATTATACGGAATTAGCTGATATTCCCTATCCTATTCTGGTAATTAAGTATTCTGTTCTTGACACTGGCGGGCTATGTGGGAATAATCTTGCGTCCTCGAAATCAGGTTGTCGATCAGCTTCGCTTTCGACCCAATTTCCTAAATTAGTTAGACGTATTAAGTTAAAGGAGCAAGACCTTGGCTAACATTAAATCAGCTAAGAAACGTGCACGCCAGGCTGAACAGCGTCGCAGACACAACGCAGGTCTGCGCTCCATGGTTCGCACACACATCAAGAAAGTAATCAACGCTATTGATGCTGGCAACAAAGAAGAAGCGCAAACTGCTTATACTGCGGCCGTGCCTGTTATCGACCGAATGGTAACGAAAGGCATCATTCACAAGAACAAAGCTGCTCGTCATAAGAGCCGCCTTAGCGCTCAAATCAAAGGCTTGGCTGCTTAATTAGCCCAGCTTTTTGAAGCGCTAAAAAAACCGGCAATCGCCGGTTTTTTTGTGCCTGTATTTCAGCAGACAGTTTAAACCAAAACCAAATTATCCCGATGAATCAACTCTTTCTCATCCACATAACCCAAGGCCTGAGCAATAGCATCACTGCTTAACCCGATAATCTTACGGGCCTCTTCCGCACTGTAATTCACCAGACCACAGGCCACCCGCTCACCATCAGGACCAATACAGGACACCATCTCCCCGCGCGAGAAGTTACCGGTCACCTCCTTTACACCCACAGGCAACAAACTGACACCTTTCTCTTTCACGGCCTTAGTGGCACCAGCATCCAAAGTAAGCACACCCCGCATCTGCAAGTGCCCTGCTAACCACTGCTTTCGAGCGGCAACAGGGTTTTGATCTGCCGTTAGCAAAGTACCAATAGATTCCGCCTGACGAATCTTTTTCAACACTTCAGAAAGCTTTCCACCCGCAATAATGGTGGACGCACCCGAGCGCGCCGCCAAACGCGCCGCATTGAGCTTGGTAGCCATACCACCTCGCCCCAAAACACCGCCACTACCACCAGCAACCTCATCTAAAGCAGAATCACTGGCACGGGCATGAGCAATCAATTTCGCCTCGGGGTTATTGCGTGGATCAGCATCAAACATACCCTGCTGATCGGTCAATATCACCAGCAGATCCGCCTCCACCAGGTTGGTCACTAGCGCACCCAAAGTGTCGTTATCACCAAAACGTATCTCATCCGTCACCACAGTGTCGTTTTCATTCACCACGGGCACGACGGCGTGATGAATCAAAGACAACAGGGTGCTACGCGCATTCAAATAGCGCTTACGATCAGACAAATCATCGTGCGTAACCAACACCTGCGCCGCATGAACCCGGTGCTTTTGGAAGGCCTGCTCCCATGCCTGCACCAACCCCATCTGCCCTACAGCAGCAGCGGCCTGCAGGTCATGCATAGCCTTGGGCCTGGATGACCAACCCAACCGCGACATACCCTCAGCTACAGAGCCTGAGGACACTAACACCACCTCAATCCCTTGCTGGCGCAAAGCAACCAACTGCTCCACCCAATCCGCTATGGCTTCTCGATCCAAACCCTGACCATTATTGGTCAACAGGGCACTGCCGATTTTAATTACCCAACGTTTGGTATTTGCAATTTTCTGACGCTGTAATTCTTTATCGGTCATGGCGCGTAAACTACTTCCACATCATGATCATCATCGTCGTCATCATCATCCTGACCTAAACCAGCGCGCTGTCGGCGACGCTCTTCTTTGTATTCCTGAATTTTATTTCGAGCTTCTTCTTCCAAGCGCTGGCGGGCAGTCAACTCTTGGGCGGCAAACTCTTCATCCGCAGCCATACGCTCATCCAGCTCTTCCAGATGATTCATAATGGCGAACACCAAATCTTGTGTACCGGCACCATTGGCCGCAGAGATTTTAAACACCGGACCTTCCCATTGCAGCTCATCAATAATTTCCTGACAACGGGCTTGCGCCTCCTCTTCGGGAAGCAGGTCTAATTTATTAAGCACCAGCCAGCGCTCACGATCGGCTAACGCTGGACTGAACAATTGAAGCTCACCAGCAATGGCGTCAATGGACGCCACAGGATCAACCTGATCCCAAGGAGCAATATCCACCACATGCAGCAAAATTCGACAGCGCGCCAAATGCTTAAGGAATCGAATACCTAAACCCGCTCCATCTGCAGCCCCTTCGATCAGACCGGGAATATCCGCCATAACAAAGCTGCGTAAACGATCCACCTTTACCACACCCAAATTGGGCACCAGTGTGGTGAAGGGGTAATCAGCCACTTTTGGTTTGGCAGCGGACACTGCACGTATCAAGGTAGATTTGCCTGCATTGGGCATCCCCAGCAACCCAATATCAGCCAACACTTTCAGCTCAAAGCGCAAGTTACGTTTCTCACCCTCTGTACCAGGCGTGGTTTTTCGAGGTGCGCGATTGGTACTGGACTTAAAACAGGTGTTACCTAACCCTCCGCGACCACCCTTGGCTACGACAAATTTCTCACCCTCTTTGACCAGGTCACCCAACACCTCTTCCGTGTCTTCATCAATAATGGTCGTACCAACAGGTACTTTCAGGATCAAATCATCGCCACTGGCGCCGGTACAATTTCGACCAGAACCACCCTCGCCACGCTGAGCCCTAAATTGTCTTTCATAACGATAATCCACCAAGGTATTCAGGTTGCTGTCGGCTTGCAGAACCACACTGCCACCAGCCCCACCGTTACCACCATCTGGGCCACCAAACTCCACGTACTTTTCCCGCCGGAAACTCAAGCAGCCGTTACCGCCGTCACCGGCCTCGACGCGGATCGCTGCTTCGTCAACGAACTTCATGGTGGCGCTCCTTTTAGATAGATTCGATCAATATTACTACATTTAGGGTGCGAGTTGAGTGTAATACCCACAACGCAAAAAGCCCCGCCTTACGGCAGGGCTTAGCAATCCCGAACAATCGAGAGTAGCTTAGGCTACTGGCTCGATAGAGATATATCTGCGGTTTTTAGGACCTTTGATGTCGAACTTAACAACACCGTCGATCTTAGCAAAGATAGTGTGGTCTTTACCCAAGCCAGTGTTAGGACCAGAGTGGAATTGGGTTCCGCGCTGACGAACAATAATGTTGCCCGCTTTAACCAATTGACCACCATAGCGCTTAACACCAAGGCGTTTACTTTCTGAATCGCGACCGTTACGGGTACTACCACCAGCCTTTTTATGAGCCATTGTGCTACTCCTTAATTATCTTAGGCGTTAATCCCAGTAATCTTCACTTCAGTGAAGTACTGACGATGGCCCATTTGCTTACGATGGTGCTTACGACGACGGAATTTGATGATTTTTATTTTATCACCACGACCATGAGTTACCACTTCACCAGTAACTTTACCGCCATCCACAGTAGGAGCGCCGATTTTTACGTCGTCACCGTTCGCTACCAACAAAACCTTATCAAATTCGATGGCTGAGCCGGGTTCGGCATCAATCAATTCCAGCTTAACCACGTCACCCTCGGCAACCCGGTGCTGTTTGCCACCACTTACGAAAACCGCGTACATTGCTGACTCCAACCGCTTCTTACTGAAGCATCAGTATAGTGTGCTTAATTCTTGCTGACCCAGAATTTAACCTGCCATTGGGTCACAGGGGGCGCAATTGTAAGGGAATCCAACTGGCTACGCAAGGGCAATCCCTTCTACATTTAAGCAAAACGACCGTTTGCTCTTAGCGCCAGCAAAATCAAGTCTTTAGCTTGACACTCTACGGCGCCAACCATAGCATTCCTAGCAATTTAGCAGGCTTTTCTTAAGCTTTGGCACCACCTCTCCACCACGGTCACAAAATTCTATGGATTTTAAAGCGATTTCCGCTGCTGTCGAAAACGACTTCAAAGATGTAAACGACTTCATTTTCAAGCAGTTGCATACCCATGTACCTCTTATTAAGGAAATCGGCAACTATATAATAGATAGTGGCGGCAAACGTTTGCGGCCATTGGTATGCCTATTAAGTGCCCGAGCCCTGGGATATCAGGGCAACCAGCATATTGACGTAGCCGCAGTTGTTGAGTTTTTGCACACGGCCACTTTGCTGCATGACGACGTTGTGGATGAGTCCTCTCTGCGACGCGGTAAAGCCAGCGCCAATGAGGTTTGGGGTAATGCACCCAGCGTGTTGGTGGGCGACTTTCTGATTTCGCGTTCGTTTCAGATGGTGGTAAATGTAGGCAACATGCGCATTCTGCAAATTTTGTCCGAAGCCACCAACCTAATTGCTGAAGGTGAAGTATTACAGCTGATCAACTGTAAAAACCCAGACACCACCGAGCAGCAATATATGGAAGTGATCCGCTATAAAACGGCGAAGATGTTTGAAGCCTCCGCCCAATCAGGCGCAGTACTGGCCGGCCCGGATCTCGATACAGAAATGGCCTTTGCTCATTATGCCGATCATTTGGGCTGTGCGTTTCAGCTGATTGATGACGTTCTGGACTATACCGGTAGCGCTGAGGAAATGGGCAAAAACGTGGGCGACGATCTGGCCGAAGGCAAACCCACCCTGCCACTTATTTTTGCTATGCAAAATGCCAAAGCAGGTGAAGTGGAAATGATTCGTCAAGCCATTTTGAAAGGTGGCCTGGATCAAATTGACGCCATCACCCAGGCAGTAAGAGATTGTGGCGCACTGGATTACACCATCGCCAAAGCCAACGAACAGGCTGACTTGGCGAAAAAATCGTTGAACTCCATTGGGGACTCGATTTATAAAGAAGCCTTGATTGCGCTGTGTGACTTAGCGGTTAAGCGGGATCATTAATTTACACATTTGCATGGGTTCGGAGTGTAGCTCAGCCTGGTAGAGCACTGCCTTCGGGAGGCAGGGGTCGAAGGTTCAACTCCTTTCACTCCGACCACCCCTTTAACCAGACTAAGTCTGATTCTTAGGTAACCAAACAGAAAAAACAGCGCCCTTCCCTTCACCACTCTCCACTGACACCCAGCCATGGTGCATTTCACACATTTCTTTCACCAGCGCCAATCCCAAGCCAGTTCCTTCAGGATTTAAATGACTGGCACTACCAATTCTCTGAAACTTATTAAACAGCTTCTCGAAATCTTCTTTGTGAATACCTATACCCGTGTCTATCACCTTAAGCAAAACGCCTTCTCGATCAGCGAACCGGCTTTTTTCTGTAACTAAGGTTATGACGCCTTGTTCGGTAAATTTAATGGCATTGGACACTAAATTTATCATAATTTGCCGAATTCTCATCGCATCGCCTTCCACTGCTTCACCGTATTGGCAGTTAAGAATCATTTGGGAGTTTTTTTCTTCCGCTGCGGGGCGAAGCTGCTCTACAATTTCCAGCATCAACTTATCCAAATAGACTTGATCGATAGCAAGCTCCAAACGGCCTGACTCTACTTTCGTCAAATCCAAAAGATCATTAATCAACCCCAACAAATGATGTCCGTTTCTTTCAACAATTCGAAGCGCATCCAGGCTCCGTTCATCCAAATCCTGAGAGGAGCGTTTCAACACTCGCCGGGTAAAACCGATAACCGAGTTTAGAGGCGTGCGCAGCTCGTGGGACATGCTGGCTAAAAACTCTGTCTTCGCCATGCTGGCTTTTTCTGCATCCAATTTGGCTACGGCAAGCTCACGGGTTTTCAGTTCAACCTGTTGCTCAATAAATCGTTGTCGGGTGGTAGTGGTTAACAATATTGCTTCTAATACGGCAATACAAAACAGACCTCCAATTAACACGATATAACTCTGCCAGGAAGATACTCGCGCTATTAACTCTGGCGTGGGCATTAATTCCATTTTTAAGGCTTTGTTTAAAAACTGAAAGTTACTGCTCCATTCCGATTTAAAGGTTTTAAATCCATTTCCCAATAAGAGCACTGCTCCACCAGGGTTCGAAACATCCAATATTCTAACGGAATCCAAAAGTTCCTTATCTATAACAGACGCTTGTAAAATGCTTTGCATATCAAACAAAACAGCTACCACACCGCTATCATTCGGCCGACTGGGTGTATTCAATTCAGAAATGATCACATAATTCAAAGAATAGGACGTGTCATCAGCTCTTAGCAGGCTGACAGTTTTTGAATTTAGTAATGGTCGGACACTCGGCAACTCAAACACACGCTCTGCTTGGGAAGGAAAAATATAAGTGCTTTCACCACCGGAAGGAATCCACTGCACACTGGAAATTGCCTTATGCCGATCAAGCAATGGCTTAGAAAACAGATCAAACTCCTGCTTTGACACAAAATCACTGGCAGAAAAGAAATGAGTCAATGCGTTATGTACACCAATGATGGCGTTTGCGTTAAAGGTCAAAATAGTTTTTAGTTGCTGCCCCTTATCCACCAACAACTCCTTGCGAGATGCCTGCTCGAGATTTCTCACAACAAAAAATGACACCATCACCAACACTAAAAAAATTAATGAGACTAAAAAAAACTGCCAACGAACTTCCACCTGCTTGGAATAATCAATAAAGCGCAAAACAATAGGAGTTAATATCAGCGCCCCCACAGAATCACCAACCCACCATACCAACCAATTACTCACCCACAATTGAGCTGGCACAATATCGAATAGCACCAGCATGGTTGCCCCATTAATGGAATTCAACAAACAACTGACTGGCCCCGCCATTATTAAAAATAAAGCGACACTGGCACCGGAAACAAGTTGATGGGGCAGCACATGCAATTGTTTAAGCGCATATTTCGCCAATGCACTTTGTAAAGTGGCTCCAACTGCAATGGAAGCCGCAAACAACACTTGCCCAAAATCCAAAGTAATACCCTGCATTAGCGAGGTACTTAAGTTCGCCAGCAAAGCCCCAAGGAAGATACCAGGGTACACTCTTCTGCCATAGGCAATAACAAATCCCAAAGCGACGCCCGCAGACGGCCAAACCGGCGTTGCATAATCAGGGGGAATAGCCAACAACTCTGTACTTAAGGCTAACAACCAGTACAGGAGCAATGCCACTACATTTATTTTCAGTAATTTAATCATTAAGTGAACTTCAGGGTATTAAATGGGCTATACCGTGCTATTCCAAACACTCGAATAATAATAGCCCCTGGAGGATAAAGACGCTATTTGGCGAGTCAACTAGCTTCTACAGATCTCAACTTACCAGATAAATAAACAGTCATTTAATAACTAAATGGCGGGAACTACTGGCATTTTGTCCGCCTAGCCATCTGTAACAGATACCAAGACTACTCTAGCATGTGACTACAACTCATTGCTACGGAGCCCACCACAATGCGCGTACCCAAACTATTATTAGGCGTGACTAGCATACTCTTTTCTGTTCCCTGTTTTGCTATCCAACCAACACCAGTAGATCCACCGCCGCCAAGTGAAGGTGAAGCCTGCGGCAATCCTAACGATTCTCTACGCTCAGGAGAAAGCACTCGCACTCTTTACGTCAATGGCGTGCGTCGGCAATATATATTAAATGTCCCCCGTTCCTATGATGGCAGCGCTAATGTGCCACTCATTTTAGATTTTCATCCTCTTACTTCCAGCGCCGACTACCAACGCAGTAATTCAGGAACCAATGAGTTATCTGAATCAGAAGGTTTTATCGTGGCTTATCCTGATGGTATTGATGACTCCTGGAACTTCGGCCCATGCTGCACAGAATCCAGAAGCGTCGATGATGAAGCTTTCGCCAGAGCGTTGGTTAATGAATTAAAAGCCGAAGGCTGTATTGATGAAAAACGCGTGTACGCCATGGGCTTTTCCAATGGCGGGGGCCTATCACATTACCTTGCCTGCGATGCTGCCGATGTATTTGCTGCGGTAGCCCCAGCGGCTTTTGACTTGGTAGAACAACGGCAATGTTCACCATCGCGACCCATATCTGTTTTCATCACTC
>JBFKSL010000189.1:0-7973 GCA_041626995.1 Ketobacter sp.
AGAGTGTGATCGTCATGGCGTAACCATTGAAACACGCTGCGATATTCAGTCTGTTGGGAGTAATGAGCATTTTGTTTTGAATACCAGTTTAGGTGGTTATGAAACAGAAACGCTGGTGGTTGCCAGTGGCGGTTTGTCAATTCCCTCTATGGGTGTTACCGGATTTGGTTATGAGCTGGCGCAACAGTTTGGAATGGATTTAGTAGCTACTCAAGCAGCGTTGGTTCCGTTCACTTTAGGCAATCAGTTGAAAAAAATGGCTGTAAACCTGGCAGGGGTTTCCGTTGATTCCGTGGTGGGAAATGAACGACAATCGTTTCGCGAAAATATACTTTTTACTCATCGTGGCTTAAGTGGCCCAGCGATTTTACAGCTTTCTTCCTACTGGAGAGCGGGTGAGGCCATCAGCATTAACTTGTTACCCGATATAGATGTTGAGCAATGGTTAGTAGAAAGTAAAAAACTCTATAGCAAAAGCTTATTACGTACCATCGTGGCAGAAAATCTGCCGAAAAAGTTCGTGCACGAACTGGAATTGCTTTGGTGGCCAGAACTTACAGAAAAGCCATTGGCAGAATTTAGCAATAAAACACTTATGGAATTAGCAGATCAATTCTCCAATTGGAAGATCGTTCCTTCAGGCACAGAAGGCTATCGCACGGCAGAGGTAACTTTAGGTGGGGTGGATACGGACTTTGTTTCATCGAAAACAATGGAGAGTAAAACGCAATCGGGATTGTTTTTTATAGGTGAGGTCTTAGACGTTACGGGGCAATTGGGCGGGTTTAATTTTCAGTGGGCATGGTCGTCGGCCTATGCAGCGGCTCAGGCTGTTTAGTGTGGTTATAATGCTAGCGTAAGTATTCCAAATTATATTAAAAAACTCTAAAGCTAATCGGGGTGCTAAAGGTAGATCCAAACATGGAGATAGAATCTTTAATACTTAACTAACCGCTGCCAAAAAGCCCCGAACTTCCTCTATTTCCGCTTTTGCATCATTAATGATTTGTAGGCTTGTATCCTGAGTAAGCATGAGTTCGTCAAAACGTTTATAAGATGAGGTAGCGTCGATCGGTAGACTGTTTGATATATTTTTATCAAGGATGGCAGCGTGCAGCTGTGAAATGATTACAATGTCGGTGTAGTCTGGTTGGTTGGATTCCGCTTCATATTGCCAGTTTTCTGCGTTCACCACTACAGATACCAATTCATCTGGCCAGTTCCATTTTTCCAACAACATCTTACCTGTTTCTGCTTTAAGCGCGTTAACCACTTCATCAATGGCACCGGGAGCCTGAAACAAAAAGCTTTGCGACTCGATATATTTTAATAGGGGAAGGGCTCCCACATCATGGATCAGGCCTGCCAGCATGGCTTGTTCTGGTGATATGTTTTTTAGTTGTTTAGCCAGTACAAAGGCAATGGCGGCAACTTCAACACAGTGAGCCCATAGATCTTGCATTTTGGCCTTGATCGACGTGTTTTTGCTGTCAAATAATTCCCTTAGAGCATAAATTCGTAGCAGGCGTTGGGTTGTGCCCAAGCCTAAGCGAGAAACAGCTTCTTCACAGGTTTTTATGCTGGATAACCCACGAAACAAAGGGCAGTTGGCTGCCGTAATGATTTTGACCGCCATGGCGGGATCTTGGCTAATGATGCGAGCCACATCCTGAGTAGAGCAATCTTCGTGATTGATCATTTCGTTAACACGAAGCGCAGAATCGGGCAGACTGGGGAGCAGTACTGTATTGTTGTTCAGGTCTTGGCGAAAATTGTCCAATACCAGATCAATGGGATTATCGAACTCCATTAGATCATCATCGGTGCTTTGCAGGATGCGCGGGGCTTCGCGTATAAACTGTGCCAATATCATCCAGTCTACAAGCAATAGGGCTGAGGCGGTCAATGCTTTCACGGTGTATTGTCGCGGCTGTAAATGGGCAATCGCATTTTTAGCAGAGTGGGAGCCCGCTTCAATGGTCATACTTCGACCATCTCTAGCGGTCAGTTCCAATTTCCCTTTGACAAGAAAATAGGCAATGTTATCTGAGCTACCCGCTTCGATGATGACTTGGTTTTCTTTGAACAGTCTGATTTCGTTCTTGCTTTCCAGCAAAATGAGCTGCTGATCTGTGAGCTTGCTTAGTGGCTCAAAGCTTTTAAGCGTATCTGTGTCGGCGTGCGGTACGTCCATTTGTTCCGTGGTCATAAAAATCCCTTCTTTTCTATAAATCTAGCATTGGCTGGGAATCTTCGCTGGGAAATACTATGAAAAACAGGATTCATTTATTGGCGTAATTTGTCAATGAATTAGGTTTTATCGAAATCTCCTTGAAATCAATAACCTATGATTTGGCTAGTATTAAAGTGTTCTGCTAATTGATTGTCTTGCTTTGAAAAAATATTTACCTAAGTAATGTTCGTACAATGTTGGAAAAGGAAGTAATCAAATTTCACCATAAAAAATGCTTATATGAACTACGCTGCTTTTTAAATCCATTGCTATCATGAGTCCTTAGGTATCGCTCAGTTGCCTTGTAGTTGCAGTAATAACGGATATACCCGAAAGGATACGGATATGAAAAAGCAACTAACCTTGGCTGGGGTGTTATTGTGCCTTAGCACTCATCTTTTTTCCGCAGGCTACACAGAAACTCGTTATCCTATTGTATTGGCCCATGGCATGTTTGGGTTTGATAGCATTCTGTTTATCAATTATTGGTATGGCATTCCTGATGCGTTGCAACAAAGTGGCGCGCAGGTTTTTAATACACAAGTTTCCGCTTTGAACTCTTCAGAGGAAAGAGGAGAGCAGCTATTGGCGCAAGTGGAAGAGATTCTTGCCATTACCGGTGCTGAAAAGGTTAACCTGATTGGCCACAGTCATGGAGGGCAATCGATCCGTTATGTGGCTGCAATGATTCCCCATCGGATTGCATCGGTTACTTCCATTGGAAGCCCTCATAAAGGCTCTCCAATTGCTGACTTAGTGGAGGATATAACTGACATTCCTGTGCTTGGAGATGGCATATCTCCTTTGTTGTCGAGTGTGGTGAATGGTTTGGGTTATTTGATTGGAGTGGCTGCAGGGGAAACTCTGCCTCAGGATTCTTTAGCGGGAATGGCTTCTTTAACGGCACAAGGCACTGCGGATTTTAATAAGCGTTTTCCCGCGGGTGTGCCTGTTTCTGACTGTGGAGAAGGTAGCTATCAAGAAAATGGCGTGTATTATTTTTCCTGGTCGGGCACTAATTCTGGCATCACCAATTACTTAGATCCTTCTGCTTATGCACTGGCACTGGTAAAGGTGGCATTTAATGAATCCAACGATGGTTTGGTGGGGCGTTGTAGCTCCCATCTGGGTCAAGTGATTCGTGATAATTATGTGATGGATCATTTGGATGAAGTGAATCAGTTGTTTGGTTTAACTCATATTTTTCGAACCAGTCCCAAAACAGTGTTTCGACAACAGGCAAATCGTTTACGAAATATGGGCCTATAGTGAAAAGAGTTAGCTTTATTAGCGTTTGTTTTGTGTTGTTCGGGGTTGGTTTGTGGCTCTATTCACTGATGCAGGGCGATAATTATGACCCCATTCATCAGCAAGATATTGTTGTTTCTAGATCAACAGAAAATCCTCAAAATGAATTTCTATTGGCAGAAACCGCCGCTAAGCCAGCCCTACTTATAACCGGGCTTGAGCACTTGCCAGACTCCTTTCAAGGCACAAATGTTGACGGAGAGTGGCAATTGGATCATCAAGGGAATCTGATAATAACCTACCAGGTTCGCCTTATTTTTGATTATTTCCTGGCGGCCATAGGCGAGGAACCTTTGCAGCAAATTGAGCAACGCATTCGAGCTTATATTGGTCATCAATTACCTGAGCCTGCAGCAAATCAGGCTAACCAGCTACTTAGCCAGTATCTTGCATTACTTGAAGTGTTAGCTTCATATCAGGCCCCTGATTACAGAACGGAACAGGGTATCGATAATTTGGCCGTCCATATTCAGTCTATTTCTGAGTTACGACGATCATATTTATCTCCGCAGGTGGCGGATGCGTTTTATGGTGATGAAGAAGCCTACGATCGTTTTAGCCTTTCCCAGTTAATGATTATGAAAAGCAATGAGTTAACCGATCAAGAAAAATCAGAACAGATTGAATCCTTAAGACTGCAACAATCCTATACGTTGCAGGACTCGTTGAATCAGTCTCAAAAGTTGATTCTAGTGAAGCGAAAAACTCAAGCGCTGGTGGAAGCTGGTGCTTCAGAAGAAGAGTTATATGCATCGCGACAAAGTTATGTGGGGAACGAAGCTGCTGCGCGTCTGGCAGAGCTGGATCGACAGCGCGAGCTTTGGAATCAGCGTATGAGCTCTTGGTTTGATTTGCGGCAAGAGGTGCTTTCTAACCCGCAGTTAAACGATTGGGATAAGCAACAGCAATTGGCACAATTGCAGCAAGAACGTTTTAGCGAGCAGGAACTAAGAAGGGTGCGAGCTTTGGAATCTATCCAGGATAAAAGTCAGCAGCGCTAGTTTATTTGTCTTTAGGATTGTTTTTTTTCTTCCTGCTCATTTCCACGGACACAAATCCTGTTTGAGCTTGGGGAAAGTGTTGCACAGATGCTTTGCTGTTGATCTGTTTGTAGGGGTCTATATTGCTTTCCCTTCGACCGGCCAGCCAAAGCAACCAGGCAGGAATGGCCAGCAAATCAAATATCAATGCCATCAATATGATTAAGCCGGTGGCTGTACCTAAATCGCTGTTTAGCTTAAAGCTTGATGTGCCTAAAAGCAAAAAGCCTAAACAAAGCAAAAGGCTAGTAATGATAATGGGAGCGCCAGAATGGTTTAGTGTTTCCGCAATAGCCATTGATTGTGAGTTACTAAAGGTTCTTCGATTTTTTAAATAGCGTGATAATAGATGTACTGTATCGTCCACTACAATACCTAAGCACATGCCGCCTACCATGGCCATGGATAAACCCAATTCACCTACAGTTAAGGACCAGAGACCGAATACAGCTAAAATTGGCACCAGGTTGGGTAATAAGCTTAACACCCCCAAACCAAAGGATCGAATTACTACTCCAAGTGCTAGGGAAACCAACATGAGTGCGGTTAATACACCGAATATCATGCTGTTAATGTTTTTCTCGCCAATGTGAGCAAACATCAGCATGGGGCTGGAGTGGGCCACTTGCCAGGCTGGATATTGGTTTTGTATATAACGTTGAATGTGGTTTTCCAGGTCTAGCATCTCATTGGATGAAAGGTTGTTCAGTATCACCACTACGCGGGTAGACTTTTGGTCCATGCTAAGTCGATCTGATAAATCCAAACCGAAAGGAAGAGACATTTCATACATCAATAAATATTGCGAAGCTAATGCTGCGTCATTAGATAGAGCATAATAGCTCGGGTCGCCACCATTCATGTGTTGGTTGATTTGTTTGAAGGTGTCGCTAATGGTGGATACATGGCGAATGTGTTTTTGCTGTAATAACCACTGCTTAAATCCATCTAGCTCCATTAGCAACTTAGGATCAGACGCGCTGCTTATATCCTTCCGGGTAATGGAATATTCAATGGTATAGATGCCGGTTAAGTGCTTGTTGGTATAATCCGTGGCGCTTCTAAAAGCAGTGCTCTCATCAAAGTATTTAATAAACTCGTCATTTAACTCCGCGCGGCCTACAAATGCGGTCAGCAAGACCGAACCACATCCAATCACCAAAAGTACCCTAGCTGTATGTTTTTGTAAAAGTTGAGTGAGAGGCGGAATAACCCATTTATTGATAACAGGTTCAGCGCTGGGCTTAGCATTAGTTAGCGCTAAAAATGCAGGCAGAAATGTGAGGGATAATAGTGTTGCTAAAGTCACCCCAACTGAAACCAAATTGCCCAAATCGTGGTATGGTGGCACATCACTAAAGTTCATGGTGACAAAACCAATTAATGTGGTAATACCTGCTAGTAGCATGGGTTTAACATTTTCGTTCAGCGCATATGCAGCACTTTGCTTGCCAATATTTTGCTTATCGGAGTTTAAAAATGCGAATCGTAATTGGGCATTGGCAATGTGTACCCCGTGAGCAACCGCAATGGTCAGTATTATTATGGGGGCAGCGGAAGAGGGAGAGGTGAGTTCAATGCCTACCCAGCCACCCGTACCCATACCACCAGCAATAGAAAGCAAAACTACGCCAAAAATACCGGCAGTGGCCTTCCAACTTTTCAAAAAGTAGCGTAAACCAAAAATCACCAGCAATAACATCAGTGGCACTAATGTTTTCATGTCATGGCGGGCACTTTCTGAGAACGTGTTCGACATCATGATCATGCCAGTAAGATCCACGCGAGCGCCTGGGTCAAGAGAGAGAATCAACTGCTCCACTTTGTGACCATGGGCTGCAATGGAAGCCGCTTCTTTAGGAGAGTTGCCCGGCTTATCTATGGTGATTGCAAAACCGGCTACCTGGCCTTCTGGGGAAAGCAGCCGGTTCACCAGCAGTGGTTCATTCAGCGCGTATTGTTTAGCTTGGCTTAGTTCCTGCTGAGTGGGTTGATGTGGCAGTAGGTCTTGAACCAGCAAATCATCGTCATTTGCCAGGGTGCGCTGGAAGTTACTTAGGGAATCCACTCGGGTGGAATAGGGGGTTTGCCAGAGAAGCTCGGTGGCTTGCTGAATGGCATTTACTGACTCTGGTGCAAATACATCGCCATTTGATGGGGTGTAAACCAGTAACAGCTTTTCTGAGGCGCTGTAGTTATCTTGAATTCGATTGAAAGCTGTTAGCTGTGGGTTATCTTTGGCGAAGAAGGTTCGATAATCTACATTGAACTTTAAAAACGGGATGCCACTTGCCAATAGCAGTGTGAAAAGAACCGGAATAACAAGAAACAGTCTGGGGGAGGTGACGACTGCTTGGCCCAACTTCCCTGTGGTCATAAACCTAAACGCTCCTGCGATTGAATAGAGTTGTAAGTCTCACTAACTGACGGTTTTTGTTAAGAAAACCGATCATTTTCTAATCATAGCACTAAAAGCGTTCAGGAAAGTATAGATTTGTACTTTTTCTTAAAGCTGTGACTGAGTTTGCCAATCAGGTGTTACTGATAAGTACATAAGTACGCGGTTTCGCTCGCAACTTTGAGTTGAAAGGAGGCATTGGCTGCCACTTCAAACTGCTCGCCTGAGGTAAAGGTTTGCCATTCTTCACTCCCTGGGAGCTGAACAGTCAGGGCGCCACTGATCACCTGCATGGTCTCTTTTTGAGATGTGGAAAAAGTATATTCACCGGGTGCCATGACGCCAACGGTGCGGGGCAGGTCGTCAGATGTAAAGCCTATTGATTTTACTTTGCCGTCAAAATATTCATTCACGTCTAGCATAATGGGTCTCCTGTTGAATTGGCGCGCATTCTAGCATGGGTTTTGGTCGTTGGCGCCTATTGACCGAACTCTCGTGATACGATAGTTTTATAACTTTCGAAATGAAGGTTTGTATTCAGTTTTACTCAAGGAGAATCTCGTGTCCCTGGATCAGCTAGCTCAGCCGCTTACTTTGAAGTGTGGTGTTGAAATCAAGAATCGAATTGGTAAGTCTGCCATGAGTGAGGCGTTGGGTACCACCGATAACCGTCCCACTGAGTTGCTGCCTAAACTCTATGAGAAGTGGGCACAGGGTGGAACAGGGTTGGTGATAACGGGAAACGTTATGATTGATCGTTCAGCTTTGGGTGAGCCAAACAATGTTGCGATTGAAGATGATCGAGATTTTGTCCTGCTAAAGCAATGGGCCCAGGCGGGAACGGCTAACAACACCCAGCTTTGGGTACAGCTGAATCATCCTGGCAAGCAATCACCTAAGTTGGTATCCAAGCAACCGGTGGCGCCATCGGCCATTTCGTTGGATGAAAAATTTAAGAGTTATTTTAACCCGCCGAAAGCGTTAAGCGAGGCGG
>JBFKSL010000190.1:0-7956 GCA_041626995.1 Ketobacter sp.
CTGAACGAGATTCCACTTCCACGCCTCGATTTATCGTTTGCTTTTCTGATACCGTAGGTAGCGGATCAAATGCCACTATGGACATGGCCGGCACAGGCTTCAAAAAGTGAGGCCACATGAGAGTCATTAATGAGTGTGTTAACTCTGGCAACTCATCATCTAACTTCTGACGTAACCGCCCGGTTAAGAAGGCAAAACCTTCAAGCAGTCGCTCTACATCAGGGTCTTGCCCTTCAACTGACAAAAATGGCGCCAAACGGGGATTGCGATCAGCAAACTCTTTGCCTAATTCACGCAAAGCTGTCATTTCGTCATGAAAATACTTATTGAATGACACTGTTATACCCTAACCGTGGCTTGGCCAGAGCCGGTTAATACAGTATCAAAAGAAACACGGGAAGTTTCGCCTTTGTGAACCAGCAACCCCTCTATGGCATATTTCATTACCAAGGGCTGATCAGGATCAGGTACGTAATAAACATTCACGCTGGCAAGCCTTGGCTCATAATCTTCCACGAAATGCTGAATAGAATTTCGAATTTGCGAAACCGCATCTGGAAATTGTGTTACTACATCATTGAAGTCAGGCATGCCGAAATCATCCAGCGCTTTTACACTGCCGATTCGTACATTCAGAATTTCCTGAATATTGGATGTAACGCTATCCATCAACACTCGCCAATCAAATTTGGTTGAGTACTGGGTAGGAAGTACTTCGTTATCCAACCGATCCAACAAGCTATACTCGCGACGCATGCTATGTTCTCAATGAATACAAAAGGATTCGGAGCTACAGGATTAGTGCAGCTCCGTATCGGTTAGGACTTTTCCAGTTTACCAACCAAAGACAACTCAAAATCAGCACCCATATATTTAAAATGGGGGCGAACTTTCAAGTCGACTTTATAGATGCCTGGTTGACCTTCCACATCTTCCACTGTAATTGCGGCAGAACGCAATGGACGACGGCTACGCACTGCAGGAGAGGGATTTTCCTGGTCTGCAACATAAGAACTGATCCATTGGTTCAATTCTTTTTGCAGCTCAACGCGATCTTTCCATGTACCAATATTTTCGCGCTGCAGTACTTTCAAGTAGTGCGCCAATCGGTTAATGATGAACATGTAAGGCAATTGAGTGCTCAAACGGAAGTTCAATTCTTTGGACTTGGCTTCTTCACTGTTGCCGAAGAACTTGGGTTTTTGAACCGAATTCGCCGAGAAGAATGCCGCATTATCACTGCCTTTACGCATTGTTAGGGGAATAAACCCTTCTTCCGACAATTCGAATTCACGACGATCAGAAATCAAAATTTCGGTAGGCACCTTGGCTTCAATTTCACCCATAGATTCGTACAGATGCACTGGTAAATCTTCAACGGCACCACCACTTTGAGGACCAATAATATTTGGGCACCAGCGGTATTCTGCAAAGGAATCCGTTAAACGCGAACCAAATGCAAATGCGGTATTACCCCACAAGTAATCTTCGTGGCTCGCACTAACATTTTCTTTGTAGTTAAACCCTTTTGAAGGGTTTTCTTCAGGATCGTATGGTGCACGAAGCAAGAAGCGAGGCAGGGTTAAACCTACATATTTGGCATCCTCGGACTCTCGGAAGCTTCTCCACTTAGCGAACTGTGGACCTTCAAAAATGGAACTGAGCTCTTTCAGGTTGGGCAAACCATCGAATTCATCCAAGCCGAAAAATTTAGGCCCTGCCGCAGCAACAAATGGCGCATGAGAAACAGCGGAAACAGCTGCTGCATTCTGCATGGTTTTCATATCTACGGAGTTTGGACCAAATTCATAGTTGGCAATGATGGCCCCAACAGGCTCACCACCGAACTGACCATATTCCGCAGTATAAGCCAACTTGTATAGACCAGACTTGGTAATATCAGGAGCGTCTTCAAAGTCGTCGTACAAATCCTGCTTAGAAGCATTCAGCATTTCGATTTTAATGTTTTGGCTGAAATCGGTACGATCAACCAGCATTTTCAAACCGCGCCACGCAGATTCCAGTGCTTTGAAATCCTTGTGATGGATGATTTCATCCATTTGCAGGCTAAGCTGAGTGTCCAGCTCATCAATCATGCGATCAATAAGGTTTTTATTTACACGCTCTTCCTGATTTTCAGGGCGCAATAATTCAGCGATAAATGCCCCTACACCGCGTTTAGCAACGTCGTAGCCTTCATCCTGAGGATTCATTCGGGTTTGCGATACAATTTGGTCTAGCAACGAGCCTTCGGTGACTTCAAGCGCGTTTTCGCCATTTTGTACCATGCGTTCTGGATTTCCCATGATACTCTCCTAACTTTTATTAGCCTTCAATTTTCAGTTCACCGAGCACCAACTTACGCTGCTCTTCATCTTCCAAAATGGATTCAATGGCTTTGCGGAAAGCAGGCACATTACCCAAGGGGCCCTTCAAAGCCACCAATGCCTCGCGCAATTCCAACATCTTGTTCAATTCGGGCACTTGGCGAGCCACACTTTCTGGGGCAAAGTCTTTCATGGTGTTGAAATCCAAGCTCACACCCATTTCTGCTTCGGGGTCTTCTGATAAACGATTAGGAACGTTCAGCTCGACCCCAACTTTCTGATTGCGCAACACTTCATCAAAATTGGATTTATCAACGTTGATCGGCTTGCGTTCTTCAATTACGCGATCATCTTCCTTTTGAGTGAAGTCGCCCAATACCATCATTTTAAATGGCAACTCCACAGACTCCTGTGCCCCACCGTGTTCAGAGCGGTATTTAATGTTTATGCGCTCTTTTGGCGCAACGGTACCCTCTTTTGACATGATATTCCCTTTCTCTGGTTAGTTAATGTTTCACTAGGTCAAAGGCCATCGCCAGATCGAGCTGACACAATCTTGCATGGAGCACTTTGGTCTTTTCTTCTGTCATTGCCGTGCCTTCCTGCAGTTGGTAACAACGCAGCAACAACTGGAGAACTTGCTTGGTGAGCTGAGGCTCCCAATCACTGGCACCGCTATTGGTAAGCGATGCGTCAATATTTTCTAAAATGGGTAATGCCAATTGCTGTAAACCCTGTTCAAAACAGAAGCGCGCCTGATTAAATTGCCACAGAGTTTGTTCTCGCTTAGAAGTAGAACGGGCCACACCTTCCTGAAACAGAGCCAGTGCTTGGCGCGTTTGTTTTTGCTTGGCTAGCTCTACGGCTTCACCGTAGGCCTGCTCCCAATCTTTTGACAAGTGTGCAGTATCAATGGATAAGGCTTCTGCTGATTGCCCAGAACCACTGGTCATTACCGATTGATTAATCCACTGCTTGGTGGCATCGCATGCAAAAGGGCTGTCATCGGAGAAGCGGCCATTCAGCACACCGGGTATGCGGTTTACAAATGCGCGCACCCCGTCAATAACGGCACTGAGCGCTAGGGTGTTGTCCAGATCCTCTAAGGCATCCGCCACCATTTTCTGTCCATCCAACCAGAATGGTGCGCGCACTAAACTCTGTTCAATCTCCGGTAACAGGTCTTGCCAGCGCTTTTCCTGATACATGGCTTGGTATGCCTCTAATTTATCTTTTGCCAGAGGGCGAAGCTGTGTTTTGCCTGCCGTGGCAGGGGGCATTTGGTTTACACCCAACCAAGTGATAAATCGATTTATACGAAAGATTTCGGCGTCAGCGCTGTTATTGGAACTTAAGTACTGAGTAACCGAGCGCAGTTGCTCTTGGGTGGTACGATAGACCGCAATGAGGTCTTTATCGCACCCCACTGAACTGGGTGCAGCGGGTGCCGAGAGAATACTGCTGGTTGGGCTAGGCCTGTTGGGGGTTGATGGTGCCTGAGTGGTTTTACTTGTCGCAGTTTTACTCTCAGCTTGTTGCTTTTCTGCTTCCAGCCCTTGCCTTAAGCGACGGAACATCTGACGAAATTCAGCAAAATTAGGTGCTTTATCTGCCATTTTATCGATCAGATAGTCGTCCAATGCAATAACATTGGTCTCTAGCTGGGAAATCGCCTCAAAATCTGTTTGCCGGGGTTGATAAGACTCCAACAGTGGATTGCATTTTTCCACCAACCACTCAAAGGCCTGAGAACGCCCTCTAGCACGCTTTTTAGGGGGGTGAGCTACATCCCAAAACTGTTCCACCATGGAACGGGCCACCTGAACGCCCTGGCTTAAACCTTGTAGCAAATCTTCTTCGCATAATGATCGAGTTAGATAACAGGCCACTAAAAAGTCTTTTGACTCTTCTGTGAGGATTTTCTGCGCACCTTCCGCCACCTGTTTCCAACGCACGGGCTCTTTGCTGGTAAAATCGTCTAATTTGGCCACTTCAGCTTCGATTGACTCAAAAATGGGCTCCAAGCGAATAGACTCGCCCGCGGGCATCTCCGCTGATATGGGTATTTTTCCCATTTGCTCCATTTGTTCTGCGCTTAGCAGGGCCATTCGAACTCCAAATCAGATTAAATTGTGCAGTTTTATGTAAATACAGACCCTAGCCAGTTAAAAATCCGACCAAAATTGATGAAAAACTTTAAATTTGAATCAGAAATCTTGAGCTACACTTACTACATTAGGTAGGAGTAGCACCGTGAGCGCAGAAGAAAAAAACATTAGTTACCGGATTTTTTTTAAATCTTCCGATTATGTGTTTGAGCAGAGCATCACCCTGGATGATGAGAAATTTGAGCACCCTGCTGATGAGCAAGATGCGCCGGAATGGTGTAACTTGGAATTTAAGAAATGCCCTAACTGCACTTTAGACCCCATCTGGCATAAGCAATGCCCCTTGGCCGTAAGGCTGATCCCATTTGTAAACCTGCCTGCCATAAAATCTTACGATGAAGTAAAGGCAGAAGTGGAGATGGACTCCAAAAGCATTACCTGTGAAACCTCTGCCCAAGAGGCGTTTAGCTCGCTATTAGGTTTAGTGATGGCAACGAGCGGCTGTCCACACACCTCCTTTTTCAAACCCATGGCATGGTTTCATCAGCCTTTCTCCACGCCCGAAGAAACCATGTATCGTGCATGCACGGCTTACCTATCTTCATGTGTGTTGCGCGGTGAGATTTCCAACGAAGGAGTTTCCTTTGAAAACCTGAAACTGATCTACAAGAACATTCATGAAATAAACGTGCACATCGCTTCCCGCATTCAAAATTATTCCAATACGGATTCAGCATTAAACGCTATCGTTCTATTAGATCTGATAACCAATGACATGCCCATTGCAGTGGATGAAGACCTCACTGAATTAAAAGAACTATTTAAAACCCATTCAAGTTTATTTCAATAAACTACGACAGCATTATTCGTTCTGGTAATTGGCAAACTCACCGTTTTCGATTGCGGCAAAGGTTTTTTCCCAAAAGGCTTTATTTTGTTGTTTGGTCATGTTTTCTACTTTTTCATTGATCTCATTCCAAACAACATCATCCATATAGCCGTAGTCGATCATGCGATCTACGAGTAGCTCTGCTTCCAGTAAATCCTGTTGCGATCCTGCTTGACTTACTGATTGAGAAGTTGGCGACTGTGTTAACCGCTCAATACGCTTCTCAAGACGTAACACCCTTTCATCGTATTGTTCGTTCGCTTCCGTTGTATCATACTCATTCCCTTCAGTTGCAGATGTTATCGCTTGAAAAGATTGAGGCTGAGCTTCTTCACTGAGCGCTATCATTTTTGTTGTTAAATTGGATTGCACAATCGCCATATTTTGAATCTCATTTTGTAACTGAGACACAGTGACAATTTGCCATAAAGAAAGCAAAACGGCAGAAATACTAGCAACAATGCAAACTGGCATTAGTTTCATGGATATCCTCCCACTGGGCCTGCAATTACAGGCCCACTCAATTTAAACTAGATTAGTAGTTGATAGTTAAACTGCTTGGACTGCCGGTATATTTTGCGTTTTCAAACGCGGCAAAACCCGGTGTTGTAGCACTTACACCACCCACTTCGCGACCGGTTCCAAAATGGTGGCTTCCTTGCACTGTAAAATTATGGTCGCCGTAACGCCAAATAATGGTCATTTCCATTGAGGATTTATTAATAAAAGGAGGTATACCAAAGCTAACGCGTTTTTTGCGAGTGTAGTAGCCCACCAAATTATTACCGATGTATACCTCCCCTCCATCGAACTGCCAACGACCTTCTGCATCATTCACGTTAGTCAGTGCACTTTTCTTCACCAAGTCATAGGTAACAGTGGCCGCTTGTGTGGATGTTGTAAAAAGGGCAGAAGATGCGGCAATTAAGCCAATAGCGAGCAATTTTGTTTTCAGTTGTGTCATATCCATATCTCCATGTATTTTATAAACCTGCCTGACTCGCGAGCTGCAATCAGACAGAGATATAATGCGCTAGAGAGTGATCATCCGATATGAACAATTAAGAACAAAAAATGTGACTTAGTTTGGAGGGAGTCTGGTTAGTTTTTCACGCTGAGCTTTTAAGCGATATCGAAATGAAACATCAGATATCGGTGTTAAGGCACCGAGCCCTGCTCGACTTTTATCGAAATCTGGAATCTTTTCTTCTAGCAAATCTATATCCAACAAATATAATAAAGTTGCCGTTAAAACCTTAAATTCGTTACGCGCAAAGTGCCTACCAGGACATATGCTTTTACCACCACCGAATGGCATTAAATTGTATTTAATGGGTTCGCCGCGATAAAAAAACTTGTTTGGGCCCTGTTTGCCCAAGAATCGGTTCCAAATAAATTTTTCCGGCTGTGAATATATTTCTGGATTCATATGAGTCGTTCGTGGATACAATGTGACGATATCCCCTTTCTTAACCTGTAATACTCTTCCAGATTTTAACTGCAATATCGTATCTTCAGTAGCCTTCCGAATGGGCATAGATGCCGTTCTAATTCTTAATACCTCATCTAGACAAGCATCAAGTGCTTCCATCTGATCCAAAATCTCAGAAGATAAAATAGGAGTGTTATTTTTTGTATGCTCTTGCGCCTGCCCTAATACGCGATTCAGCTCCTCCTGTATTACAGGCCTGGCTTCCTTATCTCGCAGAATAAAAAAAACAGAATAAAATGCCATGACGACAGTGTTCGCTTGCGTGGCCCAGAACAAGCCAGCATTATTGCGCCCCATTTCCTCCACAGTGGTAATAGCTTCCATAGTACGGAACCTTTCATCCATTACTGTCGACTGACCTGGATTGGGTTGTTTAAGCAGATCATACATTTTCTTAAGAAAACGGTCTGACCTTCGAAAAAAAATACTGCGGGGTAAACCGGTTATGAGCAGCGGAAATTGACTATCAAAATGAAGAAACTCCGCAAACAGCGATTCATCATTGAATATCCCCTTGCCCATCAGCGCCTCGCCGCCAGCATCAAGAATCAGCTTTGCCACGAATCGAAAAAGCTCTCCCCTTTTCCATTCTTCTCCTGCAGACTGATGAAGTTTGTTATCCAGAATGCTGTGCATATGTTCGGTAAGTGCTCCAACTTTATTGCGGCGCATAGACTTATCAAAAGGAACCTGCACTTCGTGCACCCCCACACTATATTCACTCCAGTCGATACCAAAAGCCTTGCCACTAATTTCCATGGAAATTTCATCTGCTTTTAACGTTTTGGACTGTTTTAAAAATTCAGGATAATCATGGGGATTCAAAAGAAAGGTGAATTTTCTGCCGCCCAGCACAATTGTGAACTCATTACCGTGCTCTTGCTGTAAGTCAGCGAGCAGTTTGTCGGCATCTTTGCCGAAGGCAATGCCATAGCCAAGCCACGGCACTCGTGATTTAACGAATGGCACCGAAGTATTCATTTCCCCTCCAGTTTATTTGATCTAACCGATATGTTTTTGTATCCGCAAAGATATTAAAGGGGCGGGAGACTTCCGTGATGGTCAGTTTGGACTAGGCAATATATTATTGATTTATATGGAATTATTTAGGAACGGGCCTACTTATGACCTTTATGCCGA
>JBFKSL010000191.1:0-7953 GCA_041626995.1 Ketobacter sp.
GCATTGTGAGAATGTATGGGATGAGCTGTGTTGATGAACCCATGCGCTTACCTCTACTTGAGTAAGCAAGTTCACCCAGGGAAAAGAATACGAGTGCTGCACATGGGGCTGTAACACAAAACGCAGATGGCGAGAGGGTTTGATAGTACTATGCAGATCCAGGTGTAAACTGCCCTTCCCGTGGTGTTCAAAGAAGTGCTGGCAGCAACGCTCTAATAATTGCGCTCGCTGCCATTCGGGTTCGGTTTCAAAGTTGGTGGCTTCATTCTGAGCCAAATTAAATAACCGATTCATGTTATGTCGAACAAAACGTGTTTTTTTCTCAATGGCTTTTAAGTTGGCGTAAATAATTAGTAGAGGCCGACTAGGCGCAAAACGTTTTTGATCTAGCTCTTTGTGCAAGCGCCTAACCGAGTTGATCGGGCCTGTTTCGTCACCATGCACGCCGCAACTTACAATTAACCCACGCTGACCGGAGTCGCAGGGATAATAATGCACGCCATCTGGCCAAAAAAAATCTGTAGATGTTGCACGTTGGTTCATGAAGCGACACCTATGTAGGATTGCCATTTCAGTATGAATGCAAAGCGTGTCGGTGGCGAGTCATGATGCTGTAAGAGCAAATTGTTATAAAAATTTTGCAAATATATCTATTTGTTTCTGAAGCGGTTCCTAATGAAATTCGTCTAGGCAATTCGTATTAATTTAGTACGAGGAGCAATCACAAAGTATGAGAATTAGTCTACAGTTTAGACAGGAACTCATCTTGTAGTAGAGACTTACCATGAAGTATCAGTCGATGTTGCTGGCCAGTGCTGTGTTGCAGGCTGGCGTGGCTAATGGAATGGGCTTGGGGAATATCGAAGTTCAATCCTACTTGGGGGCGCCGCTTAAAGCGGAAGCCAATTTAATCTCCACCAGAGAGCTTGGTGAAAACGAAATTCAGGCCAGTATTGCTCGTATTGACATATACGATCAATTTGGAGCTCGTTATGAAGCTGAGCACAGCAACTTAAGGTTTGAGGTTCGAGAAAAACCAAGCGGTGAGTTGTACTTACATATTACTTCGCCTGGTCGAGTGGTTGAGCCTTTTCTTGATATTGTGGTGGAGCTGACCTGGCCCCAGGGTACTACCTATCGCCGCTACAATCTTTTAATTGATCCACCAGAATACGCTGCCCGTTGGCGCAAAAACACGACGGCACTTAAGCCGGTTGAGCAGGCTGCTCAGGTTTTGGTGGCACAGAATAAACCGAAACCAGCCTTACCTAAAATTGAACTTGGTGGAGAATACGAAGTTCAGTCGGGTGATTCCCTATGGAAAATTGCCAAACGGTCTCGTAAAGGTGCCAACCTTTCTATTCAGCAGATGATGGATGTTATTTACCACAATAACCCCGATGCGTTTATTGGTGGTAAAAAAGATATGCTTATGTTGGGTGCTACACTACAGGTACCTGATCAAAACCAGTTGTTGGTGGCAGAAGCAGAACGTGCTCAGCCAGTACGTTTGAATCAGCTGGATAACCAAAGTTATTCGAATCAACCTGTGGCTGAAGAAGTGCCGCAACCGGTGGTTGATAATAATGTTGTCGAGAACAATCCAACTTTATCCTACAGCGATGAAGTAACCACTGAGCAAACAGAAATTGAATTATTGAAACAACAATTAGCGCAGCTACAAAAAGAACGTGCTGAACTGGTAGCGTTTCAACAATCGGTTCGTGAAGAGATTGCCGATTTCAAAGGCAAACAAAATCAATTGAAACAAGCGGTGATTGCCACGCAACAAGCAATACCAGAAATCGTGGAGGCGAATCAAGATCAACCTGCGCCTTCCAGTGTATTAAAAACCGTTGAAGTGGAACAAGAATCTTCTAAATCTGTAGAACCGGCAATGAAATCGGATCTGGATCAATTGGCCGAGCTGGCAAATACAGAGCCGATGATAAGCAGCGCTGGTCATGATTTTATAGGTGATCGCAAATTTACCTCCGATAGCTTAATCAGCAAGTCGGGCAGCAGCCTTTGGTATTTGCTGGGCATGGTGCCTTTGGGCTTGTTGATTGTGTTTTTGGGCATGCGGGCGCATCGCGTGCAGGAAATACGCCGTAGCGAAGAAGTTAAAGACGAAGATCTTTATGATTTGGTTTTTGGCGCTAAGCGCGACCGTAGTCGATCGGATTCGCCAGAACAATTAGAGAAGGCAATGCATCAGATTCGTGAGAAAGCGGATCACTTTGAAGAACAGCATAAACCAGAAATCTATGATGAAAGCTTAGCAAGCAAAGATGATGTATCTCAAATGATCGAGCTGTATATGTTGTACAGCCAATATCAAAAAGCATTAAATGTGATTTTAACGGAGATTTCCAAGCGACCCGCGCGCAAAGACTTGCGCTTATATTTGATGCAGGTGTATGCGCATATTCAAGATTGGGATGCCTTCGAAGATCAAATGGTTGTGTTGGAACGTATGGGAGATAAGGATCTTCTTAAGCAAGCAGAAGCTATTCGTAATTCTCTAAAGGAGCAAACGCCGCAACGTAATGCTAGCTAATTAGCGGTTTGTAAGATTGAAAGTTGCTGCCCCCTTTCGGGGGCAGCTGGTTTAGGAGCTTAATGACGAACGCGATACTCTTCCAGGAACCACTCGTTCTCTTCATCCCAGGGGAAGAAAGGGTTACCTACGTTAGCGAGGTCATCCGAAAACTCAGGGAAGTGACGTAACAATACAGTACGGAAGTTATTGTTATCTATCCAATCCAATCCTTCTTGTGAATAAATCTCAGCACGATAATCTCTGGTAAAGAAACGATCGGCCATTAAGCGACGTGAAGCCATGGCAATAAAGATTTGGAAAGAGGTTTCGCCAAAACCGTAACCCGGTGGGCGATAGCCTTCTGCGTAAGAGCCAATCATCACGTCAATTTGTTCTATGTCATCGTTGTACAGCTCACGCAATTTTTCGGCAACGGCCGTGTCGGGCGTGATGTCGGTAAAATCGGTAATGGGGTTCAAGCCGATCTGACGACGGAACTCATTGTAGCGGGGAATGCCACGCTCACGATCTCGCAAAATATCTACGGCACCCAGGTCGGTGTTGTCTACGCCCGGTTCACGGGGGAAATTTTGCAGGAAAGTGGGGAAGTTGTTTAATTCCAACAATCCAGGGTGGGTATGGCCAAAGGAGTAGAACATATTGGCTAGGCCGTGACGATCCGTTAACTGAGTTGCGCCAGCAAAGGCGTGTTCTTGTAGCGGACTCACTTCTAGCAGGTTATGAGTGTTGTGATCACGTACTTCAATATCATCACGCAGCAGTGGGTGCATACGATAAACCGCAGTAAATTCTTCTGTTAAGCTGAAAGGCACACCTTCTAATAGTGTTTCGCCTCCAATGATGCCGTCCGTTGCTGCTTCTCCCAATTTGGGAAACCAGTAAGGCATAAAGCCGCGCCAGTTAGCGAACATAGCTTCACGCAGGGTGAAGTTTTTCAAAATGGCCGGGGTCCAGTCGACGGTGTGAATTTTAGCGATCAAGGCCGAGTTAATCAGGCGCGCGGTTTGGAATAAACGTTCGTCATCCCAGTTTGGATGAGCTTGTTGCAAGTTTTCAGCAATGGCGTTGTGCTCCATAACCCAAAGGGTATGCATTAACTCCAAACCAACCCACCAGTTTCGGGTAAAACCGGAATCAGGAATACCGTTTTCACCAACGGGCAAGCGGCCATTCACCATAATCATTTGGCCGCCTTCCATAGTGCGTAAGCGGTGATTGGTTTCGATATCGCTGCCGTAAATTTGTGAGCCATCCCACCAGGCGGTGTTTTCATTCAAGTAAGTGGGTGCACGGCCATCGCCCTCGGGGTGGGTTGGATCATGAGGTGTGCGACCAATGGGCATATGGCCAGAGCCATCGTTATGAGGATCGTTGCCAGCCACAGGCACCTGGATTGGATTGCTGTGGTCACGTAAGCCATGTTCAAACCAATCATGAATCATAAATTGAATCCAGTTGGCAGCCAGGTAATTCAAAAATGGTACTTCTTTGACGCCGTTTTCACGAGTTAATAACTCTGCGCTTAAAGTGCGGGGGTTGGGATTTAACAGGTTATCAGTATCGGGAAACGACACATCAGGATTGATATTGCGCCCCATGCGCACACCCGCCATACCCATAGCAGGAATATCCAGATCATTGCAGCGGCCATCGTAGGAGCGATAAATGTAATCGTTGGCATCGCACTCCACTGCGGGCCATTCTCCTTCGGCATAGGTGTCGAAAAGATTGTTTTCAAACAGATCGCACCGTATCTGGCTTAATGTTAACAAGCCTATAAGCGGCCCAAAGATCCACCATTTTATATATACGTTCATAGTTGCTCCAGCGCATTTTTATAATTATCAATCAAGATGAACTGAAAGATACGTCAAGGTATCCTCATGCTGGGAAGCATATCCACTTCATTCAAGCAAAACGCCGTACATAGGTATGGGATAAGAATGGAATGTAAAAGTTGGTAATGCTTTGCAAAGTTAGTCGAAATAATTGTGGAAGAATTGAATTTTCGTTATAAGCGGTCATATATATACTGATACTGTCCATTCCTGTATAAATAGGCTATTTGCATAAACACTAAATTATAAAAACAATAATATTCATGTGCCTTCTATGAAACACATCGTTTTAGCGCCGAATAAAACAATAAAAAAAGCGTTATATGAGTTCGAAAGTTGGGGACAAAATGCCAAATTGGATTTTAGTTCCATCTCTGCGCCATTTGTGAAATCCATCTCACAACTTCCCGCTGTGGATCAGGCTCGACTGGCCAGTTTGTCTATCATGAATCAATTTGGTATTCAGCAAGCAGTGGAAGTCTTGGGTGTACCCGAGCGTACCCTGCGTGACTGGATTACACATTATTTGCCGGATTTCTTTTCCAGTGAAGAATCCGACAATCAGGCTGCGCTTTATCGATGGAATAAAAAATGGCTGGCAGCGTTTAGCCATCTGCTCAATCAGAATTACAGTGGCATGTTAGAGCAGTTGTATCGCCGTGCAGAACCATGGTTATCGCAAACCAACTGTTCTTCAAATGGCGTGCAATATTTGATTGTTGAAAGTCATAATAAATGGGCCCAGCGCACCTTAGGCTCATTATGCCGTACTTGGTTAACCCAAAACGATGCCAGCGCCATTGTCAGTTTGGTGGAATCCCTAAGCGATGAGGTGTATCAATCATCGCCGAATTTATTGCTAACCTATATTTGGGCGTTATTGGTGCAGCGAAGAACCGATCGGGCTCATGAGCTCTTGCAGATAGCAGAGCAAACTAAGTTAGATAGCCATTTTGATCCGTCGCGGCCTTTCCTCAATGTGGAAAACAGCATTCAGGTGCTGAACGCTTTGGTGCAATTTCATAATCAACCTAAAGCATCCAGCACCATTCGAATAAAATTATTGGAAAATGCGTTAGAGTTAGACAGTGAATTCCACGGAGCTGTGCTGACCACTTATGCCAGCTTATTGCATTCTGTGGGTATTGTGGATATGTCCAAGCAGGCCATTACCAAAGCCATTCGTCATCATGAACAATCACATAACGTGGTTCAATTGAGCCAGGTGCAGGCATTGTATTGGCAATGCGATTTTAATCAGGGAAATTGTGATAGCGCATTATGGGAGGCAGAGCGTTATTTGTATGATCTGCAACAACAATTAGCAGCCGTCACCAGCAGTGAAAGCTATCCATTAAAACTGGCTATTGCTATTACCTATGCCAATATCGGCCACTTTTACTTTGAATTGAACCAAGTATTAAAAGCGCAACAGGCATTTCAAAAAGCGCTACCGGATCTTAGTGGAACGGATCTGAAATATATAGTAATTGCCAGCAATATTGGATTGATCCGTATCCACAATTGTCGCGGAGAAGTCTCCACCAGTGAACAATTACTGACAGACACAGTAAGGCAAACCTGCTGGCGTAATGGCAGTTGGTTAAACGCCGTGATTTGTTTTGAAAAGATGCGGGTGCAACGCTTTTTAGGAAAATCCACCAAGCCCATAGCGGAAGAATATGGATTGCTGACCAAAGCCTTGGATGTGGACACGCTGTTTATGGGCGAGTATGAAAAAGCGCATCTGTTTTGGATTAAATGCAAATTAATGCTGTTATTAGAGGATGAGCGCTACGCAGATGCAAATATGTTAGCGTTAAAAGGATTAATCAAGAGTATGTCGGTACAGGACATGCGTTTTCAAATTGTATTTTCTAATATCAAGGCTTTATGCGATTGGAAGTTGGGTGATATGGTTGAAGCCAGTATCAGCATGAATCGGGCATTAAAACTCGTGCAAAATCATGGTTTTCGTCGAGCCTTTTTGGATGATGAGTTTGGCTGGACAGCGCTGTGGGATGAGATGGATCAAACCAACAGCTTTAGCACGGACTTAGAGCCAAGCTTATTATCTGAAATTCGTAATGCCTTGGTGAGACGAGCTGTTCTTCAGGATGATTCTTCTTTGACGGAGCAAGAAGAAAATCGAGAATTACGTTTGTTACGCTGTAAGAGCGTTGGTTTAACCGAGAAAGAATACGAAATAATAAAATTGTTGGCAGAAGGCTTGTGCAATAAAAAAATAGCCAGCCGTTCAGACATTGCCTTAACTACGGTGAAGTGGCACTTGCAAAATATCTTTGGAAAATTGCAAGTGCGCAACAGAACCGAAGCAGTGGTAAAAGCACAGGAGCTTGGTGTGCTGTTTTAAAAAAATATGGGCATAAAAAAAGCCGCATGATGCGACTTTTTCGTTAACATTGAATATCAGGCCTTTTCAAATTCAAATGAACCAGAAACGGTTTGCCCATTGGGCATGTCTGCACTGAAATTGCCTTTAATCCAAACATCACTGTCTTCTGTAATGGTTAAAGTTCCGTTACGCAAATTCATTTCTGTGCGGTTAACTCGCGATCTTAATGCTTCCGAGCGCAGCATAATTTGAACGCCTCCTTCGGACATATCACGATTGATGGTGTAACTTCCTGTTTTCAGATTTCCCACTCGGCTGATGTCTACGGTCAGGGGGTGACCACTGAGTAAGGTGGTGCCGGAAAAGCGGTCTTGAGTGGCCTGGCCGATTACTGAGGCATAATCTGATTGTACGCATAAGTTGCTAGTGGAGATGGAACCCAGGTCACCGCCGGAAATTTGAAAGCTTCCCATATCGAAGCGTGGATTGGTGGACATCTTGCTGGCAGAGCTGTTACCCAGGTCGCTGGAAGCACGTAATGTGTCGTTATTGATCACAGTGGTCGCACCAACGGGTAAGCCATTCAGAATATTGCCTTCTCGGGCCAGGGCAGCGGCATCACGTTGTGCGCAGGCAACCATGTTTACTTGATCGCCATTGTCTTGCAGAGTAAAGGTAATGTTTGCGTCGGCAGATAAGCCGGATTGGCTGGTGGAAAGGTTTAAACGCCAAAGGCCGGTTAAGTCGGGGCTGTTGGAAGTTTGGCGGCGTGTTTCGGTTTCTCCCCCACAGCCGACCAGAAAAAGGGTGGGTATCAGCATTGCAGCTAAAGTCGTGGAACGCTTCATATTCTTATCTACCTTTTATAGAGGTGCCCAGTTGTTATTATGTTTGTAGTGATTTGGATGCTGCCATTAAACAAAATTTTGTGTTGGGCATCACCGTACAAAGGTATGGGCGAGGTAGAAATAAAAAAGCCAGGCGCCTGTTTTTGGGGCTCCTGGCTTTTCTGATAGCTTGCTCAGAGGGTTGGAATTACTCCGAACGACCGAGCACCGGGCCACGCACACTTTCAGCAATGGCAGCGGCTTCGCCGATCAGGTCATCGGGTACACCTAGCTCTTTCAGAGTGGCGCCCAGGTCTTCCATTACTGCATCAAAGTGACTGTCATTCAGACCTTTTTCTGCAACCAACC
>JBFKSL010000192.1:0-7894 GCA_041626995.1 Ketobacter sp.
CGGTAGCTGGCAACACTTGCTCAACAATATCATCGGTTTAGTGGTATTCAGTATCTTTTTTTTGGGGAGACCTAAAGGTTTTTTTCTAAATGCAAGCTTGGCCATTATCGTGATGACCGGTGTTTTGGTTTGGTGTTTTGCCCGCTCCGCCGTTCATATTGGTGCCAGCGGTTGGGTGTTTGGGTTATGGGGGTTGGCAATTTCCATGGGCTTCTTTGATCGTAGGCCATCCAGTATTTTTATCTCTATTGTTGTTGCCATGCTTTATGGCGGTATGATTTTTGGTGTGTTACCGGCTAACTCAAGAATTTCATTTGAAGCCCATTTGTTTGGTGCATTATCTGGTGTGTTTCTTGCCTTTTGGGTTTCTAGAAAGCCGAAGATAAACAGAAAAAGGAACTGATATGAATTGTCCTCAGTGTAAAGGTTATAAATTGGAGCCTGTAGAGCTGGAGCCCGGCTTGGTTGCCGCAGGTTGTCATAAGTGTGGCGGAAACCTGTTGCCACTCCTGAATTATCGCTTTTGGGTGAATCAGCAGCCAGATATCGAAATGTCTGAAGAATTACAGGTGGTTGCTGAAGATAGTACAGAAGCAAAAATATGCCCGAAATGCGCTAGGTTGATGAACAAATATAAGCTGGCAACGGATGCAAATAATCGATTTGATTTTTGCGCCAGCTGTGAAGAGGTTTGGATGGATAAGGGCGAGTGGGACTTATTAAAATCGCTTAAGTTACACAATCAGTTGTCTAAAGTATTCACAGACGAATGGCAGCGTAAAATACAAATTGATCAGAAGCTACAGTCCATACGTGATCGATACAGCAAGTTATTGGGTGAGGAAGACTTTTCTCGAGTTGAGGCGTTTAAAAACTGGTTGGATAAGCATGATAAAAAGGAATCTATTACTCAGTTTTTACTGTTGAAGCTGGACTCGAAGTAAATCTTTTCCAGGGAATGCTGATGAGTATTCCCTATAGCTCACGCAAAGCCTGCTCCGTTATTTGGGTGCTGAAAGAATTTATCTTCTTGTGCGATGGCATCCAGCCCATTAAAAATCGATGAAAATCAGCCCAGGCAACAGGGAATAATGAACGCCATTCTTTCTCAAGTTGCTTGAAGCTTACTGCATGGTTGTAATGGGCTAACGCCAACCGAAGCTCGGAAAAATAGAATTCTAAACAAAAATCTTTTACCGCTGCGCAGGTCTGTTCATCTAGGCAGCTACCCATAAAATAGGCTAAATCTTTCATACCGCAGCCGCCACCCACATACTGAAAATCTACAGCCGCTACCTTCTCGCCATTTTCTGAAAAGCAAAAATTGGCTACCTTGGCGTCACCATGAATCAGTGTTTTAAACTTTGCGTCATTTAGCTTTTTGTCTAGGGTTGCGGCTGCATTTTTTAAAGCGCCATTTTCCATGGTATCAAGTTCATCAGGGCGGGTTTGCAGGTGCCAATAACTTCCTATGGCCCATAGATTGTTGGGCTCTTGCTCCATAAAACGAGCATGAAAATGCGCTAACCAGGATAAGCAAGGCTCTAATTCTTGTGGAGTTAAGTTTTGCTTACGTAAACTAAGACTGGCCGCATCCAGGTCTTCAAGAATGATAGTGGTGCATGGCCCTTCGTGATTAACTCCGTAACAATGAGGAACATAGCATTGATTATCACATTGATTGGCCCAGTGTTCATACCAGGCGGCTTCCACCTGATAGGATTTTAATTTGCGCTGATGGCTCCTGTCTGTGTTCCAGCCCCTGGGGTGTTGGCTTTGTGTAGGAGGTGAGATCTGTTTTACGATGACAGTTTCTAACGCGCAACCGTACAGTTGGTAACGAATGATATTTCCGTAGCCACTCCATAAACTTTGCACCATTTCGATGGGATCGGCATGGCTTGCGCCAGTTTTCTCAAGTAGAAAAGGCTGATTCGTTATAGTCATATTTTATTGTTTGTTTTAAAACGCGTACTAATCTGCTGTTGCTAAGAGATGCTCTAGGTTCATCGAAGGTATACACGTTTGAGCTTTCATCTATTCCAGGCTAGGCATTTTAGATGTTTAACGCTTTAAACACCACCCGGTTGCGTCCGCTTTCCTTGGCTTCATACAGGGCTTCATCTGCCGTTGCAGTGAACTGCTCGATACTATGCTCTTCTGTTGGAATAGCGCTGCACAATCCAACGCTTGTGGTAAGTGGGATCTGTGTGTTTTCCCAGGTTATTTGTAATCGTTCGACTTCATTTCTGATAAGTTCTGCTACGTGAAGCGCACCTTCTTCATGGGTGTTATAGAGCACCACGACAAATTCTTCACCGCCAAAGCGGGCAACAAAGTCCTGTGGTCGAGTCACTCGCTCTTTGACTAGCTTAGCAATTGAACGTAAGCATTCGTCTCCGGCTAAATGGCCATAACTGTCGTTCACTTGCTTAAAGTGATCCACATCTAATATCAAAAGAGACAATGGTATTTGTTCACTATTGCATTGGTCCAGTAGTTTTGAGCAACGTTGATTGAAGGCACGTCTATTATAAACCTGGGTCAGCTCGTCCATCTTGTTTAACCGATCAAGTTGTTCGTTTGCCCGTGCTAAATCTTCTGCCACTAGCGTTAGTTCACGAGTGCGTTGATCCACCCGTTTTTCCAACTCGCGATTGGCATTTTCTTGAGCAGAGCGCAAAAGCTTTTCCTGTTCCACAACTTTTTGTTGTGACTCTAATGCTTGCTGTTTCATCATGGTGATGCGGTCTGAAAGCGCAATGGAATACAGCAGTGCTTCTGTACCTGCGCCGATCTGCAATGCCCACTTCGACAGATAAGAACCTTCGATAAGGCCCAGCATTTCCAGGGCAAATACGGTTAATGCAGCAAAAAATAATACCCACGCAAGAAAGTAATAGCGCGCGGGCGGGTAGCCCTCTACAAAAGATATAAGACCTGACGTTACCATGACGGGGCCCATGGTCATAATCAGAATGGCCGTTATAGCCAAGTTGGTACCATAAGGCATAAATGGGAATGTCACTAGGCATATACCAGATAGAATCAGGTAGAACCAAAGTATCCGATCTAAAATAGGGTGTCGGGTTTTCAGCTCTAACACTAATCGGGTGAAATGATTGGCCGCCATACCCGATGTGATAAATAGTAGGGCCAGGCCACCATTTTGTAGCCAGATCCAGTTGGGCCACAGGTAGTGATAACCAATGCCTGCAATGTGCATGGTGCACAGTACAAACGTAAAAATATATGCGCAGTAATACAGGTAGGTTTTATCGCGTACATTTAAATAGATGAATAGGTTGTACACCAGTAGAAATAGCAGACCTCCCCATAGCCCACCCATCATTAGGCGTTCCGTTTCTTCATCTTCGATAAATGCTGTTTTCGTTAGAAGACGCACTGGTACCACTAATGAGCCAACGGTTTGAGCCCTTATGAATAAGGTCGTTTGTTCATCTGCTTGCAGGAGCAGTGGCACAACAAAAGAGCTGTAGCGAACCAGCCGCTGGGAAAATGGTTTCTTGTCTCCCCCATGGAAAACACTTTGAGTCTGGCCGTTATCATCGACCTTCCAAATATCCAGATGATCCAGCGTGCTGAAATCTATACCTAACAGCCACTCTTTCTCGGTTGGGGAGTCGTGCTGCAGAGGCAGCATAAGCCACCAGGCAGATTCGCTGGTGCCGCGTGTTAACTTGTCTGAATTGAGATTTTCGAATTCTTTTTGGTGCGCCAGTGCTTCTGTTACATCTGCTCGCGCAGACGGATCTTCCCAGACGGATAAGAACTGGCCTACGTTGTAGCGATCCGCATCTTGGGTCAATATCAGCGGGGCTGCTTGTGAAAGCTGCAGGGTAATAAGGAGCAAAATGCCGAAGATGTACCTCATCTTTTAAGGTTAGCATCATCGGCATAAAATGCGTGGAAGCTTGGTGCCTATGTAATTCAAGGTTGAGTTAGCGGTTGGGCATCAAGATGATTTGGAAAAGCTGTTATTCCTGAATAGCTTCCGTTGTTGGTTGTTTCACAGCCTGCGTAGGCTTTCTTGTATTAGGTTCGCGTTTGTTTTTACCCCAGCCTAGGCCGGTGTCATAAGTTCCAAACAACCAATCATAAAACAGAGAGATGGTGGCGTAGTTACCACTTGTAAAGCGCGCGTGATGGATATGGTGCATCTTCGAGGCATAGCTCAGGTACTTATAAGGAAAACGGTCTTCTTCCCATAAGTCATGATTGTGATTGTTCACTTCTGAAAAGGTTACCCAGGTGATGACAATGGTGGCAACGTGAAATTCACCCATTATCAGTGATAGAACCAGAATACTGCCAGCATACAGACCCAAACCAATCGCCACTTCTAGTGGGTGGATGTAGCTGGAGTCACCGCGGCAAGGGTTATGCTGTTGGTGGTGAACAGCATGAACCCACATCAACGGGCCTTTACCCAGGCCGCCATCGTGAAAGATGAAGCGGTGTGTTAGGTAGTAGAAAAAATCATAGAACATCAAAATGACGAACACATCCAAAGCCATCTTCCACAGGGGTGGCATCTCTGAAGTCACGCAAAAAGGAATGATGCATAGGAAAATTACCAGTGTATCCAGCAGGCCCCATTTGCGGTTGAGTTTCTGGTTTCGGGCGTAGTTATTGCGCTGCATTTTTTTCTCATAAGCTTCTTTGTTGAGCTGGGCAGCGCGCCCAAATACTGGGATAAATTTTCCCAGGCCGCGGCTGACGATCTGGAAACCAATAATGCTCGCAAATGCGATTAGGGATAGCCCAAGCTCATAGCCATCAGGTAAGAAAGACATAGTTGTAAGACTCCAAAAGCGTGAGAACAGCGTTCTCGGAGAGTAAACCTTTATTTTGAGCATTAGTCAATGCCTAAAACGGATTATGCAAAGATCGAGTTGACACTATTCAAGAAAAAGGGCGAAATAGAGGATCTACATTCTCGCGGAAACCGACTTAGCTTAGGTTATGAGCAAACCTGCCATTCCTCAAACCAATGAAAATCCAGCCAATTGGGAGCAGCGTTCAGTGCAGCGGGTGCTTGATGTTGACAATGATCCAGTGCTTGAGCGCAGCCGTAAGATTGTTGAGGCTGCCTATGAATTGCTGGATGAAGCTGGGTTGGAAGGATTGACCATTCGAGCGGTGCTGACTCGTACCGGGCTGTCACGACGTGCATTTTATGAGCGGTTTGAGGGCAAGGATGATTTGGTGCTGGCGGTATTCGAAGAAACGATCCGCAAGGCCGTGCGTTTATTTGGCGAGATGATCTCCACCATTGAAAGCCCGCTACAGCGGCTTAACCTGATCGTTACTTTTATCGTGCTGGGTAAAGGTATGCATGGCGAAGTGAGCAACGATCGTCGTGGTGCAGCCCTCAGCCGTGAGCATTTGCGGTTGGCAGAGTCCCGTCCCGCTGATTTGAAAGCCGCATTGCAGCCGTTGATGGGCTTGATTGAAAAGCAGCTTGCCGATGGTATGGCAGCCGGTGTTGTGCGAAAAGATAATCCTCTTCGTCTTGCCTCTTTGGTATACAACCTGGTATCTACCACCGTGCATACTGAGTTGCTGACATCTGAAAACGCCCAGCTAGATCAGGAAAAGAAAAAGCAGCTCGCCAGTGAAATTTGGGAGTTTTGCAGACGCGCAATTGCGGCCTAGGGAAGCTGTAAAGAAGAGGGCCGCGCTAAGGCGACCCAGGTTTTGGCTTAACAGTGCTTGGTGACGCGTCCACTATTGATCAAATCTTCCATTATTCGTTCGGCGTTGGCCGCTATTGTTAGCGATGGATTAGCGCATGCGGTTGATCCAGGCATCAACGCGCCATCCACAACGAACAGGTCATTCAATCCTTCCAATTCTCCCTGATAGTCGCAGGCTTGTCCCATCACTGCGCCGCCGAGTGGGTGCCAAATGGCCGAGCGTAAATAGTCACCTGGAATAATGCCGTTCTCCACATGTGGCAGTTTTACCAAGCTGTACAAGTGAGCCTGCTCATCTATAGCATTTGCTGCTTTTGGCCAAATACCATATGGGCGATCATTATCTGCATCCCAGGTCATTTCACCCAATTGGGTTGGCACCGACATGGCGGCTTGCAGTTGCAAAGATATGTATTCTGGCTGGCCTGCGTTGGTGTTGGATGGAGAGTGCATAAAGCTTACTGGCTTGATTGGGTTGGCCTGATCATGAGCAGCGATGCAAGGAGGCCCACCTTGTATTGGACCAATGGTAGCTGGGTCGTAAACCATGCGCCCCATCAATTCATCACCATTTCCGCCCCAATGCTTGCCAACATGGCTGTTGTGGAAATGCAGGTCACCCTGTGCGTTTGCTTTCAGCAAAATTTTTGATGTATTGATGGAACCCGCGGCCATAAAGACATATTTACATTTGATGATGTTGCGTTCCACAACCTCACCATGCACATTCAACACATCGCACACCACCCGATATTGGTGTCGGCCATGGCCACGACCACGACCTTTTCTCTCAATTGTGTTCACGTTATGTAGGGTCATGACGGTTACGTGCCCGGTTTCCACAGCTTTGGCGATATAATTTTTATCCAGCGTATTTTTAGCGCCGCTATTACAGCCAAAAACATACTCACCAACGGATGCAGCTGGCGTCAGTTCACCATTAAGCTCTTTTCGAATCGTATTCCAGTCAAACCCAACATGGCTGCGGGTTACATCCATACCAACTGCGCTTGCTCCGGTAATAAACGCTTTATGACCACCGTAGTTGGGATGATTAAGAATGTCTTCAGGAATGGGGCCGCCACTCACCAAATCTAATACGCGGGGGTAGTAGACGCTGTCGTATGCGTAATAGTCGAGATAGGGGAATACTTGCTCAAACATGTCCTGTCGAGGTTGCAGTAATACCCCGCCATACACAAGAGATCCACCTCCCAGGCCTGCTCCACACTGAGAAATGGTAGTGTCCCCTCGCACTCTCTCAATCATTCCTGTGTAGCGTTCCAGGGGAACCTGGCCTGTATTGGCGTCTACTGTATCCAGCCATGTGGAGCGAGGATCGAAATAACTGCTAGCGATAGTTGGATAGGTTTCTGGGCCTCGGTAAGCCCAATTTTGCCCACGTTCCACCAAGATGGTGTCGATACCTGCCTCGCCCAATCTAAGGGACGCCACAGAACCACCAAACCCTGATCCAATAACCACTGCGGTGGTTTTATTTTTATAGGTGGGGATACCATCTTTCGCGTGAACAAATTGGCTATTCAAGCCTGCACCAGCGGCAGCACCTAGAATAGCGCCCGATTTTATAAACTTACGACGATTGATCTTTTTCATGAGTTAACCCGATGTTTTATAAGCAACGATACTTCATAAAAACGTTACCAATTTTGGGGGTGCAGATGTAACACGCTGGACGAACTTCCGTGCCCTGGTGTGTAACTCCAAAAAATAAAAACGACAGCGTTATTCTTATACCGGTCAAAAATGGAAACATTCCCTGACAGCCTTGGTTTTATTACTAGCGATGTTCCATAAGCTTGGGCTTTAACGAGCATTTAAATTGCAGGTCATAGCCAGCCGTCTTTTAAGAGTAGTCGCAGTGTGCAAAAAATGATCAGGGTTGTGTATTGATTGGGCTGGGCCATCATTTTTTTAAAGTGGGAGGTTTTAAGGAAATGTGCTTAAAGTTGTCGAAACTGTAGCTAAAAGGCGGTTCTGAGTGATGATAGGTTTATTGCGTGGTGTTATCTAGCTATTGTATCTGTTTGTGTTTTTGTGATGCTGTTGGCGTTTTTTTTGTAGCTGAAAAAGCAAGAGCGCTACGAGCGCTCTGCTGGTATTGTATTTATCGAATTGCCCATAAACCCTACTTACTAAAACCCGAATAAGGC
>JBFKSL010000193.1:0-7877 GCA_041626995.1 Ketobacter sp.
CATACCAAAAGCAAAGCCGGTGTATTTCTCAGAATCCACATTTACGTGCTCGAACACCTTAGGATGCACCATCCCACAGCCGAGAATTTCCAACCAGCCTGTGTGACTGCATACACGACAACCTTTGCCATCGCACATCACGCACTGAATATCCATTTCCGCAGATGGCTCAGTGAACGGGAAATAAGACGGACGAAAACGCACATCCAAATCTTTTTCGAAAAAGTCGCGCAGAAACTCTGCCAGAATGCCTTTTAAATCGGCAAAGGTAATATCCGTATCTACCAACAACCCTTCCACCTGATGGAACATCGGCGTATGAGTGAGATCGGAATCGCAACGATACACCCTTCCAGGACAGATGATGCGATACGGCGCATCCTGGGTTTCCATGGTGCGAACTTGCACTGGGGAAGTGTGGGTTCGCAATAAGGTGGTAGCATCAAAATAGAAGGTATCGTGCATGGCCCTTGCCGGGTGATGCCCAGGAATGTTCAGCGCCTCGAAATTATGGAAATCGTCTTCGATTTCTGGCCCTTCCACTACTTCAAAGCCCATGTTGGCGAAGAAGCTTTCCACTCGATGCAAAGTTCGGCTAACAGGGTGTAAACCACCACCGGTGGCGTTACGACCTGGCAAAGTTACATCAATGCTTTCGCTCGCAAGCTGTGCTTCTAACGCAGCACTTTCCAGAGCAGACTGCTTAGCTTTAATGGCTTCCTGCACCTGCCCCTTTACTTTATTGATTTCCGCACCGGCGGCTTTACGTTTCTCTGGTTCCAACTTGCCCAGGGTTTTCAGCTGGCCGGTAATTTCGCCCTTTTTCCCAAGGTATTGCACACGCACCTGATCCAGACCTTGCACGGAATCCGATTGTTCCACTGCGGTTAAAGCTTGCTGAAGTAAAGTTTGCAGGTTTTCCATGGTTGTTCCTGTCGTTATGGCGCGAATTCTAAATTCAAAAAACAAAAAAGGGGAAGAGCGCGAGCCCTTCCCCTATTCTATGCCTGATTTGTCACCTGTTTGTGACGGTGACGCATCCGCTACGCTTAGCTGGAAAGACTGGCCTTGGCCTTCTCTGCTAAAGCGGCAAAAGTAGCTTGATCGTGAACAGCAATATCCGCCAGTATTTTACGGTCCACTTCAACAGAAGCTTTTTTCAATCCGTTAATAAAGCGGCTGTAGGACAGACCGTTCAAACGCGCTGCCGCGTTGATACGAGTAATCCACAGTTGGCGGAACTGACGCTTACGTTGACGACGGTCACGATAGGCGTATTGACCCGCTTTGGTTACTGCTTGCTTGGCAACACGCAAAACACGGCTGCGAGCACCATAGTAACCTTTGGCCTGCTTTAGGATTTTCTTATGACGTTTGTGTGCGGTTACACCGCGCTTAACTCTTGGCATTGTTTAAACCTCCAATTCCTATCTGGCCTTACACGTAAGGCATCATGCGTGCAACCAAAGCCACATCGGACTTGTGCACCATGGACATGGGTCGCAACTGACGAATTCGCTTGGAATTCTTTTTGGTCAGAATGTGACGTTTGAAGGCTTGCTTTCGCTTGAAACCGTGGGCGGTTTTCTTGAAACGCTTGTAAGCACCACGATTAGTTTTCATCTTTGGCATTTTACGCTCCGCATTGTTTTCACAATGTTTAATTTAAGGGAGTAAGCTCTTTCGAACTTACTTTTTCTTTTTCGGTGCTACCACCATGGCCATCTGACGACCTTCCATTTTGGCTTCTTGCTCAACGGTTCCCAGTTCATCCAGGTCGGTAGCGATGCGTTGCATCATTTCCAATCCCAGCTCCTGGTGAGCCATTTCGCGGCCACGGAAGCGCAAGGTTACCTTGGCTTTATCACCGTCTTCGAGGAACCGCTTCAGGTTGCGAAGTTTGACCTGGTAGTCCCCCTCTTCAGTTCCCGGGCGAATTTTAATTTCCTTCACCTGGGTCTGTTTTTGCTTCTTACGGGCTTCAGCTTGACGTTTCTTCTCTTCGAAGATGTGTTTTCCGTAGTCCATGATTCGACAGACAGGCGGCTCTGCATCTGGAGCAATCTCAACCAAGTCGAGTTCTTCTTCTTTAGCCTTGCCCAGGGCCTCTTCAATGCCCACGATGCCGATTTGCTCTCCGTCCGATCCAATCAAACGCACCTCATTACAGGTGATTTCACTGTTGGTTCGGTTCTTCTTTGCTACGGTTACAGGACGTTTGCTGCGTTGCTTAATGGCTATTCCTCCAAGCCCGTTAATAGAAAAACCAAGCACCCGCATACCTGGGGGCGCTTGATTCTACGAAATTCTGTTTTCTGTATTCAGCTACCAGCGGAATCCAGTTCTGCAATTCTATGACTGGATTGGATATTTCTCAAGTATCTGAACCACTTATCTCAACTGCTACCCAAAAAAATGGTAGGCACGATCGGATTCGAACCAACGACCCCCACCATGTCAAGGTGGTGCTCTAACCAACTGAGCTACGTGCCTGTCGTAGTTAGGCGCGGAAAAATACCACTGGGACACCCTAAGTGCAAGTTTTGATTTCGAAAATCACACTTGGTAAAAGTCTCGATACCACTCAACAAAGTTCTTAATCCCCTCTTCCACTGGGGTGCCTGGGCGATAGCCCACATCCTCCACCAGCGCATCCACATCTGCATAGGTATCGGGAACATCTCCTGGCTGCATAGGCAACAGATTTTTCTCAGCTTTTTTACCCAAACAGTCTTCCAACACCTCAATGTAGCGCAACAGTTCCACTGGGCTATTGCTACCTATATTATATAGGCGATACGGCGCCTTACTGGTGGCCGGGTCTGGCTTATCCCCGCTCCAATCCGAATTAGGTTGCGCCACTTGATCCAAAGTACAAATCACGCCTTCCACGATGTCATCTATATAGGTGAAATCGCGGCGATGATTGCCATAGTTAAAAACATCTATGGGCTTGCCTTCCAATATGGCTTTGGTAAACAGGAACAGCGCCATATCCGGGCGCCCCCAAGGGCCATAGACCGTGAAAAAACGAAGCCCGGTTGCTGGTATGTTGTACAGATGACTGTAGGTATGAGCCATCAATTCATTGGCTTTTTTGGTGGCCGCATAAAAGGACACCGGATGATCCACGTTATCATGCACTGAAAATGGCATATTAGTGTTGGCACCGTATACCGAGCTGGTAGACGCAAACACCAGGTGCTCCACATCGTGATGACGACACCCTTCCAAGATATTCATAAACCCCATGATATTGGCGTCCACATAGGCTCGCGGGTTTACAATGGAATAACGAACTCCCGCCTGAGCTGCCAGGTTTACAACTCGCTGAGGCTGATCCTGTTTGAACAGGTTTTCCATGGCCTCATTATCTTCCAGGGAAGTTTTGATGAATTTAAAGCCAGCTCGATCTTGCAAACGCTGAAGCCGAGCTTCCTTGAGAGACACGTCGTAATAATCATTCAGGTTATCCAAGCCGATAACTTCATCGCCACGATCCAGCAATTTGTGGGAAAGTGCCGCACCAATAAAACCTGCGGCCCCAGTTACCAATACCTTCATGGATAAAGTCCTTTAGAAATCTACATTAAATGGATAATAACATAGGAAAACGGGGTTCACTGAATAAAGGCTTGGTCTTTAAGCTGCTGCACTTCATCGCGAATTCGAGCCGCTTCTTCAAAATCGAGGTTTTTGGCACATTCAAACATGCGCTGCTCCAGCTCTTTGATCATGGCTGCCACTTGCTTTGGCTCCATGGCGGCAATATCCACGTTATACTTCGCAGATTTCTCAGCCACTTTCCGTACACCTTTGCGCGCGCCACCGGGAGCGCGGGCGCCTTCCATAATATCTTCAACGGACTTTTTGATGCCCTTGGGCGTAATACCATGCTCGTGGTTGAACGCAACCTGCTTGGCGCGACGACGTTCAGTTTCATCCATGGCTTTCTGCATGGAATTGGTGATTTTGTCTGCGTACAGGATGGCACGGCCATTTAGGTTTCGCGCAGCACGACCAATGGTTTGTATTAGGGATCGCTCGGAACGCAGGAAGCCTTCTTTGTCAGCATCTAGAATAGCCACCAGAGACACTTCTGGCATATCCAGGCCTTCTCGTAATAAATTTATGCCAACCAATACGTCGAACTCACCTAAACGCAGATCCCGAATAATTTCCACTCGTTCAACAGTATCGATATCGGAATGGAGGTAACGTACACGCACACCATGTTCCATTAGATAATCGGTGAGATCTTCCGCCATACGCTTGGTAAGCGTGGTTACCAACACCCGCTCTTCTTTCTTAACAGTGGATGATATTTGGGAAATCAGATCTTCCACTTGGGTGGTCGCGGGGCGCACTTCTATTTCGGGATCAACCAAACCAGTTGGGCGAACAATTTGCTCCACAATGGCCTGCTGGTGTTCCTCCTCGTAAGGACCTGGCGTAGCCGACACAAAAATGGTTTGCGGACACATGGACTCCCACTCTTCAAATTTGAGTGGACGATTATCCAAAGCAGATGGCAAACGAAAACCATACTGCACCAGTGTTTCCTTGCGGGAGCGGTCACCACGATACATACCTCCCACTTGCGGCACGGTTACGTGAGATTCATCGATCACCACCAAGGCATTATCCGGAAGATACTCAAATAGAGTGGGTGGAGGCTCTCCTTCTGCCTTGCCAGACAGGTGACGAGAGTAATTTTCAATGCCGGAGCAATAACCCAGCTCTTGCATCATTTCGAGATCATAACGGGTGCGTTCACCTAAGCGCTGATGCTCTAACAACTTGCCTTCTTCACTGAAAAATTCAAGACGACTTCTTAATTCCACCTTTATATTTTCAATGGCCTCAAGAACGGTTTCCCTGGGCGTAACATAATGGGACTTTGGATAAATGGTATAACGCGGCACTCGCTGAAGCACTTCACCGGTTAACGGATCAAAGAGCGAGAGGTTTTCGATTTCATCATCGAACAATTCAATGCGCAGCGCTTCCCGCTCAGATTCTGCTGGAAACACATCAATCACCTCACCGCGCACGCGATAGGTGGCTCGGGCAAATTCCAAATCATTTCGAGTGTATTGCAGCTCAGCTAATCGGCGTAAAATTTTGCGCTGATCAATTTGCTCACCACGATCAAGATGCAACACCATTTTCAGGTAGCTACCAGGGTCACCTAAACCATAGATGGCAGATACGGTGGCCACAATCAAAACATCTTGACGCTCCAACAAGGCTTTGGTTGCAGACAGGCGCATTTGCTCTATATGTTCATTTACAGAGGAGTCTTTATCAATAAAAGTATCGGAGGCAGGAACGTAGGCTTCTGGCTGATAGTAATCGTAATATGAAACGAAATATTCTACGGCATTATCAGGAAAGAATTCTTTGAATTCACCGTAGAGCTGAGCAGCCAATGTTTTGTTATGAGCCATGACCAGGGTGGGACGCTGGACTCTTTCAACCACATTGGCAACCGTAAATGTTTTTCCTGAGCCGGTAACCCCCAGCAGCGTCTGATGAGAAAGCCCATCCTCCAGCCCTTCCACCAACTGTTCAATGGCAGCGGGCTGGTCACCAGCAGGCTTGTATTTGGAATGGACTTTGAATTTTCTCACGACATTTAAATGGTTATTTCAACGCCTGCCTTATGGTTGCCAATTTTACACACACCACAAACACTTCCATGGTTTTATTAATGGCATCTACAGATGGAAAACTGGGCGCCAAACGGATATTTTTATCTTCTGGATCATTTCCGTAGGGGAATGTCGCACCAGCAGGAGTTAACTTCACCCCAACATCATCAGCCAGTTGGATAATTTCCTTAGCCAAGCCTGGGCGAGAATCAAAAGATATAAAGTAGCCACCTTCCGGCACAGTCCAACTACCCATATCCGATTCGGCAAAACCTTTTTGCAGGTGATCGAGAACAGCATCGAATCGCGGCTTAAGCAATTCAGCATGCTTCTGCATATGCGTCAGCAAACCTTGGTAATCACCAAAAAACTTTATGTGGCGTAGCTGATTAACCTTATCTGGGCCAATAGTAATCATTCCAAGATGCTTTTTGAAATGCTTCAGGTTTTCTTCAGAAGCCCCAAGAAATGCCAGACCAGCACCAGCAAATGTTATTTTTGAGGTGGAACCAAATATCAATACCGAATCTTCAGTGCCATATTTGCGAGCCAATTCCATAAGGTTGGCCAAGGGAGTCGCATCATCATTCAGAGTATGCACAGCGTAAGCGTTATCCCACATGACACGGAAATTTTCACCGGCAATTTTTCCCAACTTGGCAATGCGGTCAACTACTTCATCGCTATATACTATGCCTGTAGGATTGGAGAAGCGTGGTACACACCAAATGCCTTTAATATTGGAATCGGATTTTACCAGCCGTTCCACTTCATCCATATCTGGGCCGTGCTCACTCATAGCCACGGGAATCATTTTGATCCCCAACTCTTCACACACGCTAAAGTGGCGATCATAACCCGGTACAGGACAAAGGAATTTTATTTCACCCTGTTTTGACCACGCAGAGTCTGCACCACGAAAACCATATAGGTGCGCGAAAGCCAGTGTTTGAAACATTAGGGTTAAACTGGCATTACCGCCTATTAAGGTTTCCTCAGGCTTAACACCAATCACTTGAGAAAATAGCGCTTTGGCTTCAGGAATACCGTCAATGCCACCATAATTGCGGCAATCTACTCCCGACTCCGAGATGTAATTACCTTGTAAAATACCATCCAGACCATTGGACAAATCCAATTGAGAAGCGCTAGGTTTGCCACGGGTAAGATCCAGACTTAAACCAGCGGTTTGGAATTGAGTATATTGTGCTTCCAGCTCGGCCAGCGCGGCCTGTAACTGCTGAGTGGATGCTTGTTCGACGTACAAGGTGTACCCCCTAAGATACTTTCGATAGGTCAGTTCAACCAGCACACTATAGTGCGTTGCAATACTAATGCAATAGAAGATAACAAACGGAATCCTAACTTATTGAAACTTTAATAGAAAAAAGTAGTTGACCCCGGCATAGGTCGGCTATATTATACGCGGCCTCAAGAGCTGATCCACAGTAGCTCAGTTGGTAGAGCAAGCGGCTGTTAACCGCTGGGTCGCAGGTTCGAGCCCTGCCTGTGGAGCCAATCCAAAAAGGAAGCCATTTGGCTTCCTTTTTTTATTCCCCTTCGAACATAGCTCCTTCCACGCTAACCAATCTTTGGATTCCTTCAGTAGATCCACAAATAAGCGCAATTTCACCATTTTAAGCGGTATTATCCGCCCCAATTTTCTGCTTAAATTATCACACATGGATTTTCAGCATTGAGAGACCCGCTTTTATGACCAGCAACGTTTATTTTCAAGAAGGTTACATCTACAGAAATGACAGGGAACAACTTAACGGGCATAAGAGCGTCGCCCTTTGGTTTACCGGGCTATCGAGCGCCGGAAAAACCACAGTTGCCCACAACCTTGAAAAACACCTTGCCAAAATGGGTAGCAAAACCTACGTATTAGACGGTGACAACGTTCGCCACGGCCTATGTAAAGACCTAGGTTTTAGCGATGAAGACCGGGTTGAAAATATCCGTCGCGTAGGAGAAGTGGCCAAACTGTTTGTAGATGCCGGAACTATTTGCTTATGCTCTTTCATCTCTCCATTTCGCAGCGACCGCGACAAAGTGCGCGCGCTATTTGATGAGGGAGACTTTATTGAAGTTTATTGTAACGCCTCACTGGAAGTATGCGAACAACGGGATGTGAAAGGTCTATATAAGCGCGCCCGATCTGGGGAGATCCCTCACTTTACAGGTATTGATTCACCCTACGAAGAACCGCTTAATCCTGAG
>JBFKSL010000194.1:0-7859 GCA_041626995.1 Ketobacter sp.
CATCATTTCAATGTAAACTACATTTACTTGCTGGTTTTCAATTATTGCAAGTAATAAACAAAGTGAGTATAAAAACATCAGTTGCAGCAATGATGTAACGTTTAAGAATTTTATAATTAGGTAGGAGTGGTAGATGAAGAAGTTATTTGGGGTAATAGTACTTTTGTTTGGGGCTGCTCAAGCTAGTGCCGAAAACATGTATATTGGGGCGGATACTGGCCTGTTGTTAATAGATTACAGTGAGTCTTACGATGGGCTTTATAGCTATGAAGACGATTCGTATATAACCGCTTTACGTTTAACGTTCGGTGGAAAAGTATCTGACCATTTCGCTATTGAAGGTTATTTAGGGTTGGAAGTAACTGATGCAAGAATTGAATTGGATTACGATGGGTTCGGAGGGGATACCTTCAGTCTCTCGCTTGATCAAATGTACGGTGTTAATTTTGTTGGGATCATGCCATTAGGCCGTGTAGTCGAGTTATATGGAAAGGTTGGTTTTGTGTCTTTGGCGTACGAAGATGATTACGACATTGAGTATGATGAATCTGGTTTGGCTTTGGGGTTTGGAATAAAGTTCAATACTGGTAGTGTTGGTGCTGTTACGATTGATTACTCCGTTCTTCCTGATGCAAAGTTTGAAGATACGACACCATTTGGATCGTTTGAGGCAGAAGTTGAATCTTCCTTCTTGGCTGTTGGTTATCAGTTCTATTTGTAATTGATCAAATAGTAGGTGTCAGCCATTTGGCTGGCACCTACTTACGAGAGTTTGTGTTACCGAGAAATTTCAATAATTTGCTTAAACTGCTCTGATATTTTTCCCATACTACATTCAGATATCAACGTACGATTGGCCGAGAGCACAATCTCGGTAGCATTATCATGACTTACCAGCACAGCCATTAAGGGTGAACCCAAAGGCGGCACAGGAATACCGTAGCAACCGTTCGCTTTGAATGTGTCTGTAGAAAATTCCTGAAATTCAATTTTTCCTAAGGACGATGCCGTTCCGCTGCATTGAAATCGTGGTCGCTCCAGCATCTTTCCCATGGCCATTTTTTCGAGTTTTCGTAACAGCCGTAGCGGCACCCAAAAGGTGAGTTTGGATGTTAGAGAGTTAGCTGCAATGGGTAGTTCCTGCTTTTCTTCCAGGCGAGCATTAAATTTTTTTACCAGGGTGCGGCAGGTATCTGATTTTTCGACATCAAGTCTCACCATGCCAATCAGATTAGCGGAAGTTTTTTCCCTAGGAACATGGCGGCGCAAACTGGCTGGAACATGAATGCGGATGCTTTCTTCTGAACAGCCTCGAGCCAGTTCAGCGATGGCTAAAATGGTTTTTAATAGGATCTTGTTATCCTTTCCTGGAATGATAAGTCTTGTCCATAAGCGTGAGCGATCAAACTCTTGATGATTCATGTTGTCCAACGGGAAAGGAATTAGCGCGTTGGTCACCTTGGGTGGTATAGCTTTTAAATTTCCGGGTGGTAGCCTTTCCACTGTAACTTTTGAATAAAAGCTTTCAGATTGTTGGTGGTTGAGTGCTTGAAATACACAGCGCACATAGTCCATCAAGCCTACGCCGTCGGTCACTGCGTGGTGAATACGAAAAACTAAGTATGTCTTTTCACCAATCACTTGGATGATTTCAGCCACGGGGCCGTGAATTAAATCCAAGGGTTTGTCGATAAAGGTTGAATCCTGTCGGTAATGGCCATCCCATTCCTGATGAATGGTTTTGATTCGCGGTAAAGGTCCAGTGGACGACCAATATTTAATACCCCAAAATCCACGTAGTTGTGCACGTATGGCCGGATTGCTATGAGCAGCTTTTTCCACGGCTTTTTGTAAAACCTGTTCGTCAATGCTGCCTCTGCCTTCCACAATCAGTTGGCAAACTAACTGGTTTTGGTCGCTTTCCTTGTATCCGCTGGCGGCGTAAATAAGATCTGATAAAGAGAGTTTACGGGTGAAGACTTGAGAATGTTCCATGGAAAGCTCGACAACAATAAAGGAAATCAAATCAGTTACTTTAATGTTAGCATGCAAAATGTAGAACTTACTTGTTAGATTGCGAATTGGATCTGGTTATTTAGGGCAATGCTTACAATGCATTGCGAAACAGTTTCTCCCCCCAGCCGCGCACGGTTTTTATCAGCGCGGCTTCTGTATTCGAAAAATCTTGATCAGCGCCATGAATAACTTGCTGTCGATAGCCCTTATGCTGTAACCGAGCTGCATTCTTTTTGCGAAGAGCCGGGGCGGTTCTAGGGTTAAACTCTGGAGCAATGTCCAAAACCGGGATGCGTAAATCCATGGCGTCTAGCTTGGAATCAAAACCCTTTAATGCGGTTACTTCCACCGGATCGATGATAACTAAGCCGCTAATATCTTTTACCAGCATGGTCTGAGCTTGTTTGGCAATCAGAGTGGCGCTTAATCCATGGCATAACACAACCACTGGCAGTGGTGACTTTTCCTTGATAAACGAAATGGCCAGAATAATGCGTTCATTCATAATGGCGGGTACCTTTTCGCTTTCGTACTCCACCTTGGTGTCCATCAACGGTGTCTCCTTTATTGCGCCCTTGCTGTCATCTGGCATGGCAGAGGGCATCATGTCTGGAGGTTCCGTGGCTTCTGTGTCTAGCTCTTCCGATTGAGGGTCAGGTACGGGGGAGTCTGTTTTCTCTTTTGCGGGCTTGGGCAAGTAGTCAGGCAAGGCAATGCTTAGAGTATTCCAACCTGTGCTGGAAAGCTTTAAACGCAACTGACGGATGATGCCGGGCCAATCGGGGTGTTGTAAGTTGTCGTGTAAAATCACAATGTTGGCCAGGGGGCGGCCGCTACTATCCGGGCGGTACAGGCCTAGAAATTCTTCCTTGCCAGAGCCTAGCCAGATCACTTGGGTTTCCTTATCCGTTGTTTGTAGATGCTTGGCAAGTTGCTGGCTGCGTTGAGTTTCTTTGCGCATAGGGGGAATGGCAAGTGGTGCTGGGGGGGTATCCGCAGTTGGTTGGTCTTCGGGTTTCGCGCAGCCGCTATTCGCTGCCAGCAAAGCCCAGCAGCAGGCAGTGGCCACCATTAAATACTGTTTTATGGGCATGGCTGTGTCCGTTAACTAACTTAGGTGATTTCAGTATAGCGCCTTCCTTTTAAAAAACGTGGGCCTATGGGGTACAATGCGCTCACTCAAAATTAACATGCTAATCAAAGTAGGAAAAAACCATGGCGGATTATCTGATCGCTCCATCCATTTTATCGGCTGACTTTGCCCGCTTAGGGGAAGAGGTGGATAACGTTCTGGCCGCAGGTGCTGACGTGGTGCACTTTGATGTGATGGATAACCATTACGTGCCCAACCTGACCATCGGCCCCATGGTGTGCAAGGCCTTACGCAATTACGGCATCACCGCGCCCATTGATGTGCATTTAATGGTTAAGCCGGTGGATCGTATTATTGGCGATTTCATCGAGGCCGGTGCCACCTACATCACCTTTCACCCTGAAGCCAGCGAGCATATCGACCGCAGTCTGGCCATGATTAAAGAGGGTGGTTGCAAAGCTGGTTTGGTATTCAACCCTGCCACCCCATTGCACCATGTGGAGCACGTGCTGGATAAATTGGACATGATCTTATTGATGTCGGTAAACCCTGGTTTTGGTGGGCAGAAGTTTATTCCCCGCACTTTAGATAAGTTGCGTGAAGCTCGCAAAATTATCGACGACAGTGGCTTGGATATTCGTTTGGAAATCGACGGTGGAGTGGGAGTGCCCAATATTCGCGAAATTGCTCAGGCCGGTGCGGATACTTTCGTTGCCGGTTCGGCTATTTTCGGAAAGGATGATTACAAAGCGGTAATCGATTCCATGCGCGCGGAATTGGCGCAAGCCTGATGTTGAGTAAGCTAACTGCCCAATTCCATGGCCATTTGCCTCAATTGATCGCGTTCGATCTGGACGGCACTCTGGTGGATAGTGTGCCGGATATCGCTGTAGCCACTGATCGCATGTTGCAAGAGATGGGACAATCGCCTGCCGGAGAAGAGCGGGTGCGCCATTGGGTAGGCAACGGTGCTGCTTTGTTAGTAAAGCGGGCCCTGGCAGGGAGCCATGATCCCGCTCAGGTGGCCCTGGTGAGCGAGCAGCAGTTCGAAGCGGCCATGGCTATTTTTCGCAGCTGTTACCAAGAGGAAAACGGTAAACTCACCCAGCTGTATCCCGGTGTGGAGGATGTGTTGCAGGCCCTCAGCTCTCTGTCCCTGAAGCTGGCCCTGATCACCAATAAGCCGTTGATTTTTACCGGGCACTTGCTGCAATCTCTTAACATTGAGCACTACTTTACGCTTCAAATCGGCGGTGAATGTCTGGATGAGAAAAAGCCCCATCCGTTACCTTTGCAACATACCGCCGAACAGCTGGGGGTGGCAGCGGAGTATTGTTTAATGGTGGGGGACAGCCGTAACGATGTGGAAGCCGCGAAAGCGGCCGGGTGGCGTAGTGTAGCCTTAACTTATGGCTACAATCACGGTGAGCCCGTGGCCAATTGCAACCCTGATTGGCTGATAGATGATTTTCGTGAACTGATTTTGTGAATTTTGAGGTTGGCAGCCACATTGAATCTGGTGTAATGTTGAAGAATCTTTCGAAATGAACCAAAAACTGATTAATTGTGAAAACACAGCTTTCGAAAAATCCTTCCACACTGTTTACCGACCTTCGTTGGCGATGGCGTTGGTAACGCTCGTCTAAAAAACCTCTAAACTATTTTCGAAAACACGCTTGTTATGGCTTGCAACAGCCATAAGAAAATAATCGGTAATTCAAAATGACACCGGAACAATTTAATACCTTAGCCAACGAAGGCTATAACCGTATACCGGTCACACGGGAAGTGCTGGCCGATTTGGATACGCCTCTTTCCATCTATAAAAAGCTTGCTGCACAACCTTACACCTACCTGTTCGAATCGGTGCAAGGAGGCGAAAAATGGGGCCGATATTCCATTATTGGTTTGCCCTGTTCTCTACGGTTAACAGTGCATGATAAGCAGGTCACCTTACAGCAAGGCGATACCTTGTTGGAGCAACAGCAGGTGGAAGACCCGCTTGCCTTCGTCGAAAGCTATCAAGCGCGATTTAAAGTGCCGCAGGTTGAAGGTCTACCCCGTTTTAATGGTGGCTTAGTGGGTTTCTTCGGTTATGACATTGTGCGCTATATCGAAAAACGCCTGGATAAAGAGCAAAAGCCTGACCCAATCGGCACCCCAGACATCATGCTCATGGTGTCTGACGATATTGTGGTGTTTGATAACCTGCGAGGCTCGCTGTTTATCATTACCCACGTTGACCCTTCTCAGGGTGGAACTTTGCAGCAAGCACAGCAACGCCTGGATGAAATTGCTCAGCAAATTCGCCAGCCATTACCAACGCAGGATGAGCCCCATACCTTTCATGTAAAGGAAAGTGACTTCCAGTCCAGTTTTCCTCAGCCTGAATTTGAAAAGGCTGTGGATGACATTAAGGAATACGTATTGGCGGGCGACACCATGCAAGTGGTGATTTCCCAGCGCATGAGCATTCCCTACGACCTGCCGCCGCTGGATTTATATCGTGCACTACGTTGCTTGAATCCATCGCCTTATATGTACTTTTTGGATATGGGGGAATTTCAAATTGCCGGTTCCTCTCCAGAAATTCTGGCCCGTGTGGAGCAGGGCACGGTAACAGTGCGCCCCATTGCCGGAACCCGTCGTCGCGGTAAAAATGCCGAAGATGATCTGGTCATGGAGCAAGATCTGCTCAACGACCCTAAAGAAATCGCCGAGCATTTAATGCTGATCGATTTAGGCCGCAACGATGTGGGCCGCATTGCCGAAATTGGCAGCGTTAACCTTACCGATAAAATGGTGGTAGAGCGCTACTCTCATGTGATGCATATTGTTTCCAATGTGGAAGGCAGGTTGCGCCCTGATTTCTCCTGCATGGACGTACTGCGTGCCACTTTCCCAGCCGGGACATTAAGCGGTGCACCCAAAATTCGCGCCATGGAAATTATTCACGAAATGGAGCCGATCAAGCGGGGTATCTATGGTGGCGCCGTGGGTTACCTGTCCTGGCATGGTGACATGGATACGGCAATCGCCATTCGCACAGCAGTGATTAAAGATGGCCTGCTGCATATTCAGGCTGGAGCCGGTGTGGTGGCAGATTCCGTACCCAAACTGGAATGGAAAGAAACCCAAAATAAAGCCCGAGCGGTATTTCGCGCTATGGCCATGGCGGCCAACGGCCTGGTTCCAGTGGAGGAATAATTCATGTTGCTGATGATTGATAACTACGATTCGTTTACTTACAACCTGGTGCAGTATTTTGGTGAGCTGGGCGCTAATGTGGTGGTGAAGCGCAACGACGAAATCACCCTGGAAGAAATCGAAAAACTGTCACCGGAGCGACTGGTGATTTCCCCTGGCCCCTGTTCACCTAATGAGGCTGGCATTTCCATGGCAGCCATTAAGCACTTTGCCGGCAAGTTGCCCATATTGGGCGTGTGCCTGGGCCATCAAAGTATTGGCCAGGTATTCGGTGGCAAAGTGGTGCGGGCCGATGCGGTTATGCATGGCAAAACCTCGCCTATTTATCATCGGGATGAAGGGGTGTTCAAGGGCTTGGAGTCTCCGTTTGAGGCCACCCGTTATCATTCCCTGGTGGTGGAAAGGCAAAGTCTACCGGACTGTTTGGAAGTTACCGCCTGGACCCAAAACCAGGATGGCAGTATCGACAAAATCATGGGCATGCGGCATCGCCAATATGCGATCGAGGGAGTTCAGTTTCATCCTGAATCCATACTCACTCAACATGGCCATGATATGTTGAAAAACTTTTTGGGGCTCTCGGAAAGCTAAGCCTGGTTAAGCCAGCCCATAGCGATGTCGAGATCTCGAAAAATCTGCACGTTATAGCCAGAGTTGCGCATGGCCGTGGCCACAAACTCATGGGAATAATCTGCAGATTCCACCAAAAAAGCAATGCGATCATGGGGCACCAGGCCAATGGCTTTGGTGTCGTCCTTGGCGTAGAAAAAATTGTTGGCCGGGGTGTCTACATTACGGCACGCCCGCAAATCCACAAGTAGGCCGGGGCGCTCAGAGGCTTCCAGTGCCTTATTTACTTGGGTGGCCACATCGGTGGCTCGTTCACGGTTAATGGTACCTGTCATTGCGAGCGTTACAAAGCGCTCATCATCGGGGAAAATGAGTTCAAACTCGAGCATAGAGTATCTACCGGTACTGCAAGGATCATATCAGTATAGACTCTTATCGCCGCATCGAACTGCGTGGCGGAAAATGGTAGCATCACGGGCTTTAAGCCGTTTCAACTAAACGATTTTTGCCGAATTAGGAAAAACCATGGATATTCAAGCCGCCTTAAGAAAAATAACAGAAAGCGAAAACCTTACCGAACAGGAAATGTCACAGGTCATGGAGCAGATCATGACGGGCAATGCCACTCAGGCACAAATAGGTGGCTTTCTAGTGGCGTTGCGCATGAAAGGCGAAACCGTTGACGAAATCACCGGTGCAGCCAAAGTGATGCGTTCTCTGGCGACACCGGTTGCCATACAGGGCGAAGGCAATTTGGTAGATACATGTGGTACAGGTGGTGATGGTTCCAATACCTTCAATATTTCTACCACCGTGGCATTTGTGGTGGCAGCGGCCGGAGGCAAGGTGGCCAAGCATGGCAACCGCTCTGTTTCTAGCGTCAGCGGTAGTGCTGATGTGTTGGAGCAAGCTGGTGTTCATCTGGGCTTAACCCCTCAGCAGGTAGCCCGCTGTGTGGAAACCCTTGGCGTAG
>JBFKSL010000195.1:0-7852 GCA_041626995.1 Ketobacter sp.
AACCATTGGCGCGATGTTACCATGCCCACTGTTACTGGTATTGCCAAAGGTACTCAACGTAGAGACAACCTCATCCCCATACTGGAGACTCAAATTTTCCTAACAGATCAGCTGGTAACGGAATTTCAAAGAGATGCCGAACGAAAAATCATTAATTTACGCCTGTTTCAGATCGTAGTGCTGTTTCTTACGGTGGGTTCGGGCAGTTTGATTTTCTATCTGCTTAAAAATCGTATTGAAAAGCCCCTATCCCTGCTGAAAGAATCGGCAGAAGAAATCATTAAAGGCAACCTCGACCGCAAAGTGGATGTTGAAGGTAACGATGAACTCACCTTAATGGCAACCACATTTAATCGCATGAGTGATTCCATTTCTGAATCCTACGCGGTACTGGAAGAACGGGTAGATGCCCGTACGGAAGCGTTAAAACAAAACAACATAGCTTTGGACTTTTTGTTCAAAACAGCCAAGAAGATTTTGGAATCACGCAAGCAAGGACTGGACTTACAAGCATTGCTGGAAGATTTATCCAATGTTATCGGAAAAAAAGAGATTGAAATGTGTTTGTTTACCCAACAGGGTGATCACCCCTATTTGCAGCTAGTTTCTGAAACTGACAATACCGAAGCCGATCATTGCCAGAAAAATAATTGCACTGTCTGTCGTGGAGCATTAAATAATAGTGAAACCTTGATCTTCCCCCACAAAAAACGGTTTCCCATTATTATGGGTAGTCGCCAATATGGCCTGATAGACCTGAAACTGCAACGAAATGAACTTCTACCCCAGTGGCAGCACAGCTTAGTGCAATCAGTTGCCAACCAGTTTGCAATCGCCTTATCCATTGCCGAGCAGAAAGAAAAAGAAAGCTTGTTTGCCATGGTAAACGAGCGCACCGTTATCGCCCGAGAACTGCATGATTCCCTGGCTCAGGCTCTTTCTTACTTACAAATTCAAGTTACACGATTGCAGAAAGCACAAGAAAAAGAGAAATACGAGCTTCAGCCCCCCATAATTGAAGAATTAAGAGAGGGCCTATCATCTGCTTATCGACAACTTCGGGAATTGCTTACCACATTCCGCTTAAAAATAGACGAAGGCGGATTGCGCACCGCTTTGGAGAATACAGTGGACCAGCTTCGCGAGCGCAGCGATATGGATATCCACTTGGACTATCATTTAAACGCGGTGCCCCTGGCGGCCAACGAAGAAATCCACCTCCTACAAATTGTTAGGGAAGCAGGCCAAAATGCCATTCATCATTCCAAGGGAGAACACTTAAAAATCAGCCTAAAACAAGACCTGGATAATAGGGTTGTTTTGCAAGTAAAAGATGATGGCGTGGGCATTCCGTACTCACCAGAAAAATTAAACCATTACGGCTTGGCCATCATGAACGAACGCAGTCGAAGCCTACGTGGCGATTTAAAGATACAAAATGTCGAGCACGGTGGAACCGAAGTCACTTTCAGCTTTATTCCCAACGTTCAACAGCAAGCATAAAAAAGGGCCTGAACAAATCAGGCCCTTTACGTTTCCCCTGATACAACCTAGGGGTTATAGAACTCACCACTCTTACGCAGATAGAACCACCAGTTAATCAGAACGCACACACCGTAGAAGATTGCGAATCCGATCAAGGCTACCTCAGGGGTAGTTGCTTTGATTTGCTCACCCAACACTTTAGGGATATAGAAAGCGCCGTAGGCAGCTACTGCAGAAGTCCAACCTAACACTGGGCCAGCTTGCTCTTTCGGGAACACCATAGCGATAGTGCGGAAAGTGGAGCCGTTACCGATGCCAGTGGCCGCAAATAACGCCAGGAACAAGATGAAGAAAGGCATGAAGAATTCTTCAGGAGTAGCAGAACCGTATGCTTCTTTCATGTAGTAAGCCACACCCAAAGAACAGGCAACCATGATCACTGAGCAGATCTGAGTTACCAACGCACCACCCACCTTATCGGAAACCCATCCACCCACTGGGCGAATCAAGGCACCAATAAAAGGCCCCATCCAAGCATACATCAACGCACTAGGGCCATTAGGATTTGCGGTATCGTGGGTCATCACGCCATCCACCATCACATGCTGGTAGCCGAATATTACTTTAATGGCCAGAGGGAAAGAGGCGGCAAAACCAATGAATGATCCAAAGGTCATGGTGTAGATTACACTCATTACCCAGGTATGTTTGTTGTTAAAGATTTGATACTGACGAGTTAAGTTGGTTTTTATCTGACCAGGAATCTGCTTAAGCAGGAACACAGTAGATGCAATTACCAGTACCAAAACGATTTCTTTGGGTACACCAAAACCAGAACCGTTTGCAGACTCAGGTAACATTAACCACAGGCCAAAAGCAGCTGTGATAAAACCTACCAACAGCATTCCACTGATTAAAGCAAAGCTTGCCATAGGGCCCGGAATATTGGGCGACACATCAGGAGTACGTAGGTTATTCATACCGAACCAACCCGCGATGGCTAGAGGAACTAGGAACAACAACCATACAAATCCGGCATTTTGAATCCAAGTTTCAGAGCCCGCAGGAATCTTACCAATCAAAGTACCGGAAGTATTTTGCAGGGTCATGGAATCACCACCCAGCGCACCAAACAGACCAAATGTCATTACCAGCGGCACCAAAATCTGCATGGTAGTTACACCGAAGTTGCCCAAACCTGCGTTCAAGCCCAAAGCCAAGCCTTGTTGCTTTTTAGGATAGAAGAAGCTGATGTTTGACATGGAAGAAGCAAAGTTACCACCACCAAAACCAGACAATAGCGCCAATGCTTGGAACACGATCAATGGCGTATTTTGATCCCGCAACGCCAAGCCAGCGCCCAACGCAGGGATAATCAACAATGCAGTGGTGAAGAATATGGTGTTGCGACCACCGCCCAAACGAATAAAGAAACTACTGGGGATACGCAATGTGGCACCGGTTAAGCCCGCAATTGCCATCAGCGTAAACAACTCTGATTTTGCAAATGGGAACCCAAGGTTCAACATTTGTACCGTGATAATCCCCCAATACAACCAAACCGCAAAACCGCACAGCAGGCTGGGGATAGATATCCATAAATTACGGGAGGCAATCTTTTTCCCTTTTGATTCCCAAAACTCTTTATTTTCAGGATCCCAATCGTAGATATCAGCACCATTGTCTTGCTTAGCAGGTGCATCTACCGGAGATCCAGTAGTTGTTTCAACTTGAGCCATAGCATATCTCCCATGCCTTATACAAAATTACTCCTACACTATGGAAAAATAAGGGCTTTGGAACAACAAGCGCTTTGGGGTAGCCTTAACTATCCCCCCCCTACCCCAAACCTACCTCCTAGGTGGTAACACCCCAGAATCGGCGCGCACCTTACGGCAAAAGAGCTAAAGATAAAGTGGTAAACCGCTAGAACTAGCCGAAACTTGCAACGTCTATATGCCTGACTCAGATCAAGATATAGAAGGTCTATGGTTTCAAATTTCGCTATACTCGGACATTATTAAATCCGACTAAATTAGTGCGTTATAGGTGTTCCAATGTCTGAAGCCCCCGCCAGAGTTCTACTGGTTGACGATCACCCCTTACTTAGAAAAGGTTTGGTGCAACTCATTGAGTTTGAAGACGATCTTGAAGTGGTAGGTGAAGCCAACAATGGTAAAGATGCCATTAAACTTGCCATAGAAAAGGATCCCGACCTGATTGTATTGGACCTAAACATGCAAGGTATGGATGGACTGGAAACGCTACGTGCGCTGAGGGAAGAAGACATTAGTTCTCGGATCATTATGCTTACGGTTTCCGATAATGACGAGGACGTTGTCAGCGCCATTACCCATGGCGCCGACGGTTATCTGCTAAAAGATATGGACCCAGAAAAAATACTGGACAATCTAAAGCAGGCAGCTTTAGGGAAAATGGTAATCAGCGAGAAACTTACTCATATTTTAGCTGGTGCAATTCGTGGAGATGGCAGTGACCGCCCTAACCTACTAGCCAAACTCACCAGCCGCGAACATGAAATACTGAAATATATTGCCAAAGGCCTTAGCAACAAGATGATTGCCCGTGAACTGGATATTTCAGATGGCACCGTTAAGGTTCATGTAAAGCATATTTTGAAAAAGCTGAACCTGCGCTCACGGGTGGAAGCTGCAGTGTGGATGGTAAATCACAAGGGCTAACAGCCCTTTAATCCGTTCACGCTGCTGAGATCGCGCCCGATGGGCAAGCTTGAATGCAATCACCACATTGCACACAGGACGAATCATCGATGGCCACATCGTTATCAAACGCCATGGCAACCGTCATACCAAACCCTTTCCTGGTGATAACATTTCGATCTGAGCAGGAACGTATGCAGCGATCACAATGAATGCATTTCGAGATATCCAGCTTAATATACTCTGACTCAATGGCTTTGTAGTGAGACAAATCCTGTTTAGGCAAAATAAAGCGTGTAAAATCCACACCCAACGATTCTGCTAGTTCGCTAAAAATTGTGTCCTTTCTTGTCATTTCTCCATGCTCTGCCAACATAAACTCGGCTAATACCTTGCGAGTTCGAAGCACAGTGTCACTATGGGTGAGAATTTTCATACCTTCCACTGCTTTGGTCGAGCAAGCCGACACCAGTCCGGGTTTACCAACCAGCTCAACCACACAAATTCGACACACCGCCCGAACATCTCTTTTTGGCAAATGACATAGGGTAGGAATATTGATACCTGCTCCCTTTGCCAGTTCGTAGATAGTCTTGTCTTTTTTATACTTTACATCGATACCGTTAATTAACACAGTTCCCATTTTTCGACTCCTGTTCATTCCAATTCAGAAAAACCATTTTGCAAACTCAGTAAATTTTTAGCCCCAGTACCGCAAGTAAGACAGAAAGTGAGACGGTGCTCCTTTACCTAGTGAACAAAGTGAGGCATTGGTCAAAGTGCTGGCAACATCATCTATTCGCTCACGGGTCGAACGATCGGTAACACCATGCTCAACCAACTCGATCATTTGCGTTAACACTTGGGTTCCCACGCGACACGCAGTACAACGACCGCAGGATTCTTCACGAAAAAATTCTGTCGCTTGTTTCGATAATTCCAAAAGGTTATCTCGATGGCAGAGAAAACGAACCGATCCGGTGCCAACCATGGCACCAGAATTACGCATACTTTCATGCTCCAACCGTAAATGCCCCATGGATGCAGGTAACATTCCCCCCGCCATCCCCCCTACTTCGATGGCAGTTAAGGTATCGCCTTTTCTTGCCTTACCGGCGATATCAAGCAGGTCGTTGAGCCTGGTGCCTACGGTCACTTCATAAATGCCAGGCCGGTTAACGCTGCCCCAAATATGAACCAGTTTTAATTCACCTTTTTCTTTAAATAGATTCGGGCGATCCAGCAAAACTGGAATCCAGCAAATGGTTTCAACGTTTTGAATCACCGTTGGCTTACCCTTATACCCTTCTTGAAAGGGAAAGGGGGGCCTGATCTGAGGTTCAGCACGACGGTTATTCATATATTGAATCAACGCTGTTTCTTCACCACATACATACAAGTCCGGATCGGGTCCCGCAGCTATGGCAACTTCAACATTCAAATCGGGAAATCCCTTTCTAAAGTCATCTACCGCCTGCTGCAAAGGTAGAAAGCATGCTTTATAGGCCGAGTTCACCATTATAAAAACCTGCTTGGCTTGAATGGCAAGCGCGGACAAAACGGCACCTTCAACCACCTGATGCGGATATTTTTGCATTAACATAAAGTCTTTAAAGGTATGCTTTTCTCCTTCCTGTGCGTTCACAACCAGATAACGCGGCCCGTTGTGGTTTAACGCAGCCTTCCATTTAGCAGCCGTAGGAAAATGCGCCCCGCCACATCCGTGAAGCCCTGCTCTTTCAATACGATCAACGATTGTGAAGTTATTTTTAATATCACAAAATTTATTTAACACATGAAAATATTCATAATTAAAGTATTCACTAAACGTTTCGGAGTGAAAGAACAGGGTGTCTGGTGTTTGCTTTGGGGTTTTTCCATTATCGAAAAAACTGGTAACGCCAAACCGTCGGCTTTTTGGTAGCCGTTCATTTCGAGAGGAAAAAGAAACATTATTTATTCGATTATTAATTTCCATCATAAGAATACCGCATTGCCGAGGTTTTAAATGTGAGTTTATTTAACGTGGGAGTTAGCAGATTCATTAGCAGAATTCCGTACATCTCCACACCAGGAACGCTGGTGTAGAGCTTTCCAAGCACCGCCATCACGCCAACACCGACACCGAAAATCACGCCGCCAGCGGGCGTTTTTGGTGTAGTGGATGGATCAGTTAGAAAGAAGAACGCCATTAATAGTGTGGGCCCACCAATTAAAAATAGAAACGGATCCATTACCCAGGGCGCATGACCTATCACATCTACCGGTGCAGGCAATACAGCGACCGCCACCGGTACAGTAATAATAAGAGCCACAGCAGCATGACGCTTAATAACTACATACTTGAGCACAATCAGCCCAGAAATAATCAGCAGCAATGCGCTGGTTTCACCAATGGCTCCCTTGGTTGTACCGAGAAATGCACCTAGATATTCAGGTGGTATAATGCCTCCTGCGGATTTGAACAGCGTGCTGGCTCCCGTAGACAGATCAGCATATTGCACAGGATCAATGGTTTCGAAAATGGCGATAGCAGAACGGCCTAACACCGCAGGGTTAAACACATTACCGCTGGCATTTCTAAAAACACGCTTACCAAAAAACTCTGCCGCACAACACCCTATTACGATCATGTACAACGGCGTAGCGGCGGAGCATGTCATTCCTATCAGCAAACCTGTGATCAAGCTTCCCGGATGATAATAATCAATAGATTCCCCGTCGACCCATCGCAATAGGATTGCCATAAGCCAACAGCTGAATACCGCTGTTGCCACTACGAACAATGCAGAAACTTCAAAAAATGCAATGCCAAATAACGTGGGTGGCGTTAGGCAAAACAACAACTTCTCTTTAGCGGTGTAGCCTCTTTTAAACTTTTGTATACCCTGCATTGAAGTTTCTGATGAAACTGTCGCCTTATTTGACATAATTATTCCAGCCATTTTAAATCAAACATATCCAACATATCGTAATAATCAACGAACCTCAGAACGGCATTCCCAGTATCTCTTGCCATCGCATCAAATCTTTAGCAGACGACTCCTGCCAGCGATTTGTTTCCTCATATTCGTGGCAAGTAGTGCACTCATTATTAAGGGTACGATGACAGGTATAACAGGCCGTTGTATCTGCCCTCCCTAGTGCTATATGGCGTTGCGCACCCAACGTGTCACTGTAGGGATGAATAAAATCACTGCTATGGCTTTCTGGCATTGCAGAATGACAGTCAACGCATTCCTCAGTCTTATGACAAGACACGCAATTATGGGAACCCAGTTTTTCCTCTTTACCGTGAGTAAAGCGTAAAAACTGTTCTGTATGTGTTTTGGGAGCAGGTATCACTTTGGTCTTTCCCACTACAACTTTATGCTCCACATAGTCCAGGCTTGAATGGCATTCCGCGCACTCACCCTCTGTTCGTGATACATGCACGTCTTCCCATTGCGCCAGATTAATACCGGGGTTTTCAGCCTGACTCCACTTCAATGAAAAAGGTATGGCTATTGCGATAACAAGCAACAGGCTGACAAGCTTTTTATTGATATACAGTTTATTTGCCATCTTTCGCACACCTAAAACCGATATTGAATGACTTATAGGACTTTTCGTATTGCAAACGAGCCGTAACACTTGCGCCGCTTGGTCTGCTGTTTGAGCTACCACCAGCAACTGTTCCTTCTGAA
>JBFKSL010000196.1:0-7839 GCA_041626995.1 Ketobacter sp.
ACAGCGGCCATGGTAGCCGGTATGATCCCGTTGCTGTTTGCCAGCGGTGCGGGGGCAAACAGCCGTTTTGCCATTGGTATCGTCGTGGTTATGGGCATGGTCATCGGCACGCTCTTCACGCTGTTTATTCTGCCCACGGTTTACAGTTTTATCGCCAAAGATCACCGTGCGGCCAGTCAATCCCAACGTGCCCTTGAATTGGCAGAAGGAGAAATCACTCATGCTTAAGTCCGGACAGTTTCGAACTGTACTTTCAACTGCGCTGGTTGCCATATTGACGGGATGTGCTGCGGGTGTGGACTACCAGACGCCCGTATTGCCTGAAAACACAGAAAAAGCATTCAGTAATGTCAGCTTGAGCATGAATAGCGAGGCTCAACCTGCTCGAAACTGGTGGCAACTTTATCAGGACGACACCTTGGACGATCTGGTTCAGCGCGCGCTGGCCGGCAACACCGACTTACGTATAGCCGAGGCCAACCTGTCACGTGCCCGGGCAATCTACCTGGAAACCGGAAGTGCTCTCTACCCGTCCACCGATATCACTGGCGGCGCACAATATAACCGAGATCAAACCACTTGGTCAGGGCTGGGAACAGCTCCGGAACAATGGACTTACAGCGCTGGTTTGGGACTGTCTTACGAAGTGAATTTATTTGGCCGGATACGTCGATACAGACAAGCCGCGAAGGCGGATATGGAAGCAGAGGCCGCTGCCCTGGATACGGTACGCCTGGTGGTGGTGGCGGAAACCACTCGAGCCTATGTGGATTCCTGCACTTTGGGTAAATCAATCGAAGTGGCGAAACACTCCGTCCAACTGGCGACCCGAAGCCTGCAACTGATCAGGCAACGGGAGCAAGTCGGCGCAGCGATGCGCCTGGATGTTGAACGCGCCCAGGCAAGCCTGGCCAGAGCAGAGGCTGCATTGGCTCCGGTTATGGGCCAACACCAACAGCGTCTGCTGGAACTATCAGCACTAATGGGACTGGTACCGGCTCAGGTTCCCTTGCAGGCCCAACAGTGCAAGCGTATTCCGGAATACGCCAACTCACTACCTGTGGGTAATGGTGCACAACTGCTACGCCGCCGGCCGGACGTGCGTGCGGCCGAGCGACAATTGGCTGCCGATACTGCTCGAATTGGAATCGCTGTAGCCAACCTGTATCCCAGCATTACACTGGGTGCTTCCGCCAACTACTTGAGCAATGACCACCTCCGTGGCGATCAAACCTGGTCATTCGGCATCGGACCACTGATCTCTTGGCACTTCCCCAACCAAATCGCGGCCAGAGCTCAAGTGGAACAGGCTGAAACCCAAACGGCGGCCTCTCTGGCGCGATTTGATGGCACAGTTTTGCAAGCCCTGAAAGAAACCGAGCAAGCACTGGCCGACTACAATGCTGCGATGAAGCAACGCTCTGCTTTGATGCGCAGCAGGGACCACGCCGACAACGCCTTCAAACTTGCTCAACAACGCTATCAATCCGGCGTAATCGATTACCTGAACGTGCTCGTGGCGCAAGCCTCACTGATCGATGCGGAAGCTGAGCTGATCGCCGCTGAACAGCGTCTTGGATCACACAGAGTGTCGGTTTTTCTTGCCCTGGGTGGAGGATGGGAGCAAAGGGATGATAACAGTCAAATACAACAGGCTTCTCTAGTCGCCCCAAGACGATAATGGCAAGGCACACTGCAATCTGTAAGCGCCCGGCCATCACACCTTGCAGCCTGATTTCCGGTTATGCGAAATCAACTCTTTTATCTGACTTGCTTTCTGCTTCGGAAGGCGCTGCATCACAGGTGAAACCGGCTTGTTTAATCAGATTTGTGGAGAGTGTGCGGTGGGCGATGCCCAAGTCCTTGTCCAGCATCCGAATTGGGGTTACGGCTATGCCCAGTTCCGCCACCGCTATCTGGAGTGACTGACTTGTCAGCGGCGCAGCGTGAAGCAGACGCATTGGACCCCGCTTTAAGGAGGATAAGGTGATATCACTATGCGTTTCGAGTAAATTCTCTATCGCGGTTTCCAAAGCGCTTGATATTGAGGAAGCCGTTATGGATTTTAATCGGTTCGTTTCTGAATTGAGGGCTTCCGAAATAATGCCTTGGAAAACAGAAAGCGGCGGAATCATATAGCCTTGATTGCTTATGTAACTGATAAGCTCATCCAAAATATCGACCTTATCGGCGCAATTGGCCGCGAGCTTTTTGGCTTGCTGAATCAGTTTCGATTCGTCAGACTCGGTCAGTTTTCTAATATTGAGGTGATCCTGACGCACCGTCCAGCGGCAATTGAATAAAGGAGAATACCGGCACAAGCTGCCGCGCTGGATCTTCTTTGCCGACCAGGGTGAGTTCACTACCGGTGATTATGAGGAAATAATGAATAAGGCCAGCAGTCTCAGTTTTGTGTCGAACGCCATTCTGTACTGGAACACGATCAAGATAAATGACATTGTGGAGCAGCTCCGGCAGCAGGGGGAGGACATTGACGACGAAACCCTGTCCCATATCTCACTATTGCCCTATAAACATGTGCTACCCAATGGCACGTACTTTATTGAGGATGAAGACAAGAAGGGGTAAATCAGCAGAAACCTACGGTTATGATGTGGTCGCGGGACTCAAAACCGTAGGTTTTCGTTCAAATGCCCCCGCTGGTACTTCCTGGCCTCATGCGCCTGACCCTTTCTACTGGGTGCATGCTGACTGCGTTTGTAACCCATCTCTTTTTGCTTCTCCTGGGCGTATTGTAGAACCACCCCAAGCCGTTTGTTGTTCACGATCTCAGCGGGTGTGATCACCTGAACTTTGTCAAAGACAGAGTAGGGAAGAGGGTGGCCATCGTAGCGGATCTCGATGGTGCCATCCGGATAGTCGTAGAGTCTCACTTTCTTACGCTTTAGGCCCAATGTTAAGTTGTTGGGCTCAAGAATATAGACAACGCGATCGTATTGAACCGTGAGGCTGTTACTAACGGTGCGCTCCACCTGCCAGGTTAGAGTGTCTTCCAGATCATCGTATTCCTGCAATGGTCGGTGAAGGTCTTTATCATTGAATGGCACTTTGGAGAACCGCTGATTGAAGGCTTCCCGGAATATCGGCAGATACTGGTTGCCGGCATCGATGTCGCAGATATTCCTGAGTCGCAGTTCTTTGACTAATCGATCTTGTAGTGTGCGGTTGGCACGTTCGACTCGACCTTTGGCCTGGGAGCTATTGGCACAGATGATGTCAACATTGAGATCCTGGAGCGCCCGGCCAAACTGGGTCAAACCCGTACCGGATTCAGGATCGGGTTTGTTGATTCGAAAGATGGAGTGCTTGTCGCTGTAAAAGGCCACCGGCTTACCATAGGTTTCCAGGTAGCTCTTGGTGGCCTGGAAATAGTCGAATGTCGTTTCACAGGGACAAAAGCGCAGTTCCATTAGTTGACTGGTGGCATCATCGATGAACACCAGTAACGTGCATTTGGGGCCCCGATCTTCGAACCAGTAATGATCGGAGCCATCTATCTGGATCAGCTCACCAAAACATTCCCGACGATAGCGGGGTTGGTAGACTCGCTTTTTAGCTTCTTGGCGGGTCGTCCAGATTCCGGTCTTAATCAACCAGGTCCGAATGGTTTCACGAGAAATCGCTAGGCCGTGATGTTCCAGAAGTTTCTCAGCGATCAAGGTCGGCCCAAAATCCTCGTAATTGGAGCGAATCAGGTACAACGCATACTGTTTCAGTTCCGGTGCATAAGCATGGTTACTGGGTTTACCGCGCCGTTTTGATGTCAGCGCCGCTGGTCCACAATACGCTTAACATGACATTTCTATCTTGCTCAAACCGAACATTACTATAATGCGTTTACACTGGGATTCGGCATAATATACTTTATGACAAAATCAAGCCCGCGCCAGCTCTAGGCTTTGGCGCTAAATATTTAACATAATATAGATAACCTGTGGGCCACTGCCAACAAGTTGAAGAGGCAACAAACCCGGAAGCTATTTAGATGAAAACAACTTATTAACCAAAGCCAATATTTGTTGTGCTTGCTGTGGATTCTGCCTAGATACCGATTTGGCCTGCTCTAGCCAATATCGCTTAATCTCTAAATCCGCCCGTTGATCTGGGTTGATCGCCATAGAAATACGCTCGATAGCCTCATCCAATTCAGCGCTACTCATGACTTCCTTTTCCAAAGCACTGCTCCCGATAAAAATAGAAAGCTATTTTACTACATTTTTGATTTTAACTCCCGTACAATCACTTCGAGCAATACACGCAAGTGATTGTTTTATATACATATATCTACTATATTCAAGGATTGAATCATGAACAAAATGTCTCTATTTGGCGTCATATTATTTCTTATCTCAACTTCATCGTTAACTGGCGGTGTTACAGTCCGAAATTATTCGGGCGAACCGGTAATGGTGATTATTGGCAGTTACGAAGACCGAGGCAGCTGCTGAACGGCCTACGACGGAATATGGATACCTAAATCTCGTTATGGCTTTAGTGGCGGTTATTATAGGTGCGGCTTGCGTGAAAGTGGCCGTAATACCCTATCTACAGCGAAAAGCATCTACCTCAAACACGGGGAAAGCTTTATTGAAAAAGAAGCCGTAGGTAGCTGGGCTGGAGGCAACATGATGGTATGGGCCACCACCGTCACACCTGGTAAACATGGCGGAGCAGGGCGAACCTGGCACAGTGGTCAGACCATCCATCAAAACAAGCTCACACTATGCGTTAAAGAAGCCTTCCCAAAATGGAAGCGTGGGCAGTTCGAACCGTCCAATTTATTGGGCATTAAGGCATTCCATAAAGACCACTGCCGCGCGAAGATTCCATCGTACTTCTACAATCGCACCGATCAGAATCAATACGAACTGGTGCTCACCAAGGAGAATGCGAAAAACCAAACATACAAACCTGTAAACATTCGATCCAAAAACTAATATAAGAGGGTGTCCTGCTGGGCACCCTTTAATACGGGGTACTAGGCAAACTCTATGAAACCACCAGCGTGGCGATCACCACCAACTTGAGCTTCAGTGAATGGCCAACCGTATTTGGGGATCCCAAGCTTACAACCGCATTATTGGACCGATTGACTCATCATTGCCATATCATCGAAACCGGTAACGACAGTTATCGATTCAAACATTCAACCACACAACAGAGGGAAAGGAAGTCTAGCAATAACAGGAATATTTAGGCCATAATCGGCCCACTAGGCGGGTCAATATTCGGTGCAAAACCCGGGTCAATTTTTAATGCAAAACAACACAGAGTCTTCAATAACCCTGATAGTAATGTTATGGGTTTAACTTCGTGTAGTGCACCTTGCGATTTACCCCTACCTCTTGGTGTACGGATAGCGTCAAAAATAAATGCTTCGTTCATCATATTAATCCTGGTCTATAGCTGAATTACTTTTTAGGGCGAATAACACCAGAGCTAACCATTCCAAAGTCTCCGTATGGCTCGTCTCTATCTCTTACTGCTTGCATGAAACCCTCTTGTGCAGCCTGACCTTGAAAGGCATAACCTTCCTCGGTGTGTCTCGTGATGCCATCGAAGACAGTTCCGATCAACTGCGTGCTAGAGAGACCGAGATTTTCGACATTTTGGTTCAGTAACTTTTTCATCATGATGAGCTGATTAATCGGCATTTGAGCAATGCGTTGAGCCAAGTTTTCAAACACTTCATCGAGTTCATCACGAGGAGCTGAGTCAATCGCTAGGCCCCACTCAACGGCTTCGTCCCCGTTTAGACAGTCACCAGTGAACAAAAGTCGTTTAGCTCTGGTAACACCGACTCGATATGCCCAAAGCGCAGTAGTAGGGCTACCCCAGACACGAGCGGGCGGATAACCTATCTTACACTTGTCTTCTGCTACCACCATGTCACTACAAAGCGCCATATCTGTTCCTCCAGCCACGCAAAATCCGTGTATTTTGCATATCACTGGCTTATCTGCATGAAACAGACTCATAAAGCCCTTAACGTTTCGAGACATCATTTGATAATCCATCATAGGGTCCCAAGTCTTGCTTGGATCGTGATTTGTACTCTGATACTCATCCGCCAAGACCGTCCCCTCGGTTTCGTCAGTTGAGAAACCGCTTAATCGATCTTGTGCAGAGGTCACCAAATCATAGCCGCCACAGAACCCACTACCATTTCCACTTAGGGCGATAACATGAACATTGGGGTTTATATCGGCTTGCTCCACACAAGAGGCAAGTTCCTTGGGGAGTTTCATCGTAATCCCATTGCCACGCTCAGGGCGATTTAAGGTAATTCGAGCAATACGCCCCTCAACTTCATAAGTCATCGTTTCTAATTTCATTTTTTCGCTCCCACTTAAATATTACACATGTATGTATATTTTAGATTCAATGTAACATTGAATATATATTACATCAATTGAATATTTATGCGGACAGTGTAATATTCTATAAAAAGGAGTTGTTATGAATGATTTTCAAGCGAGCCCAAAGAATTTATTACTTGGTGTGTTTCAGACTGGGAAAGGCGTCATTTCCATTAAAGCTATCACACATATCGGTAAGCTGTTTGGTTTTACTCCAAATTCAATGCGAGTAACTGTCACTAGATTATTAAGTACAGGCGTATTAAGGCAGGATGAACGGGGCTACTATTATCTAAACAGAGATAGCTTCAACGATAAGACCAATCTTCTTTCTACACTTATTGGTCGCTGGCATTTAGGTGAACAAAGACGGAGAAACTGGGATAAGACTTGGGTTTTAGTTTGCCTTCCAGATCGCAAGGCCATTACAAATGATAAAGAATATATTAAAGCCCTAAGATATATGGGCTTTGCGACGGACAATGGGCATCAGTGGACTAGACCTAACTACCTGAATTTCTCTAGAAGTCAATACTGTGAATATCTGGTTCAGCTCGGTTTGACTCGAGAGGCGCACATATTTGTAGTCGCTGAAGCTGATCCTGAATTAATTCGGTGTTGGGAAAACGCGCTCTGGCCAATCTCTGAGTACCAGAATAATTATCAATCTCTTCTCGCGGAGCTTAAAAAAAGTATGAATTCGGTTCATAAAATTCCATTAAATCAAGCAGCGGTTGAGTCATTTATTCTAGGAAGTAAAGTTGTTAACACACTCGCCACTGACCCTCTTCTACCAGAAGAAATCATGCCATGCAGTGCACGAGAAAGTTTAACCAACTCAATGCTTGAATACGATTTGATTGGCAAAGAGATTTGGAATAGAAAGCTTAATGAGCTAGATGTAGGTGTAACCACAATGCCTGTTGGCTTTAGTTTTTTTTAGACTTACAACGATACACCTCCGACCAAGAGGTTCCATACATCACGGCCGTTAATATACTGCCAGGCAAAATCAATTCGGGAGAGTCTGAGAATGGTTAGATGTCGCTAAGTAAACTATTCAGATCAATTTCCTGCTTTGGCTAAAAGAACATTCACCATTCAAATTAATGTATTTCGAGTTAATAAATAACAAATTAGGATGACATATGCCATTTCACATATTACCAAATTTTTATTTAGTTTAATGGGATTGTAATATTCACCTAGGCAGTTTTCTTGCTCATATCCCTTTGTTTAGCTCGATAACCTTCCTGAATTTTGGTGTTGAACGCTGATAAGTAATTACGCAACACATCAATAAGAGCGCATAGGCATGCCCGCTATCAATATTTTGAACGACGCAGAAAGGCATCGATCGCAGAGTACGTGCCGCTTTCTGAAAAGTAATGCACCTCTACAGGCTAGGAGTGGCGGTGCCTGTAGAGCGAATTGCAATCTATGGCGGGAAAATCCCTAG
>JBFKSL010000197.1:0-7825 GCA_041626995.1 Ketobacter sp.
GCTGGCCATTGTGGATGACTTGGGCGCTATCATTATTATCGCCATTTTTTACACAACAGAACTCTCCACCCTTTCCTTTGTTGTGGCTAGCTCTGCTATTGCGTGCTTGTTTTTAATGAATCGCTTTGGGGTGCTCTCCCTCTCCTCTTACATTTTAGTGAGCCTGGTATTGTGGGCAGCAGTATTAAAATCAGGAGTACACGCAACGTTAGCAGGCGTTATTGCCGCTTTCTTTGTACCGTTTCGCCATGAGTACGGCCAACAGCACACGCAATTGGAACGTATGGAGCACGACTTACATGGCGCAGTGGCCTATGTGATTCTGCCGTTATTTGCCTTTGCCAATACGGGAATTTCGTTTGAGGGCGTGAGCCTAAATTCATTATTACACCCCATTCCTCTTGGAATTGGCTTAGGGTTATTTTTAGGCAATCAGATTGGCATTTTTGGATTGTCTTGGTTAGCCATTCAGCTGCGAATTGCCAAACTGCCGGTAGGCGCCAGCTGGATACAACTTTACGGCGTTTCCGCCATGTGTGGAATTGGCTTTACCATGAGTTTGTTTATTAGCTCACTGGCCTTTGATCAGGACATGCCAGGAATGAGAGTGGATGATCGTCTGGGAATATTATTTGGCTCCTTTTTATCAGCAATATTTGGTTATTTGATCTTGTATTTCAGCGGCAATAAAAAGGTTATCAAAGAACCAGAACCAGCTTAATCCTCCTTTTTTTGACTCTTTTCTCTTTTCCTGTCCGCTCGACGCTGATCAAAAAATGCGGTGATTAGCTCACCACACTGTTGCTGCATACAGCCGCCTTCATAGGCCACTCGATAGTTTAAAAAACCTTGATCGAAAAAGTGTTGCTGACTGGCCACCACACCGGCTTTGGGCTCACTGGCGCCGAACACAACTCTATCCACTCGAGCGTGCACAATTGCCCCTGCGCACATGGAACAGGGTTCCAGTGTTACATATAAAGTGCTACCTGGAATTCGATAATTCTGCGCATTGTTACAGGCATCTCGCAGAGCAATAATTTCAGCATGAGCGCTAGGATCATGGGAGGAAATGGGGCGATTGTAACCCTGACCAAGGACTTGACCATCGCGAACAATAACGGCCCCTACTGGCACTTCCTGAATGTCAGCCGCCTGTTGCGCCAGGGATAACGCGTGCTGCATCCAAACTATATCTTGTTCTGAAAATGCCACAGGAGAACCTTGCTCAACCAGAATAAATGACTCAAAGCGCTACAAGCAGCTACTCCCACTCAATCGTAGCTGGCGGTTTGGAAGAAACATCATAAGCCACGCGGGAAATACCCGAAATTTCATTAATAATACGGCTGGACACTTTTTCCAATAACTCATAAGGCAAATGCGCCCAACGAGCAGTCATAAAATCGATAGTTTCTACAGCACGTAATGACACCACGTATTCATAACGGCGGCCATCGCCCGTTACACCTACGGATTTTACTGGCAAAAACACAACAAAAGCTTGGCTTACTTTGTGATACCAATCTGCGCTGTGCAGTTCTTCAATAAAGATATGATCCGCTTCCCGCAGAATATCGGCGTATTCTTTTTTCACTTCACCCAGTATTCGCACGCCCAAGCCGGGGCCAGGAAATGGATGGCGATATACCATGTCGTAGGGCAGCCCCAACTCCAAACCAATTTTGCGCACTTCATCTTTAAACAGTTCACGCAATGGTTCTACCAACTGCATTTTCATATCATCGGGTAAGCCACCCACATTATGGTGGGACTTAATCACGTGAGCTTTTCCAGTTTTGGAACCTGCTGACTCAATGACATCAGGATAGATTGTGCCTTGTGCCAACCATTTAATTTCGTTTAGTTTGCTGCTTTCAGCATCAAATACTTCAATGAACGTGTTGCCAATAATTTTACGTTTTTTCTCCGGATCAGACTCGCCTTTCAGTTTGCCCAGGAACAAGTCTTCCGCATCAACACGGATAACACGAATGCCCATATGCTGAGCAAACATTGCCATTACCTGATCGCCTTCTCTTAAACGCAACAGGCCGTTATCCACAAAGACGCAGGTAAGCTTATCACCAATAGCTTTGTGCAGAAGCGCTGCCACGACGGAAGAATCCACGCCGCCGGACAAGCCTAACAACACCTCATCATCGCCTACCTGAGCACGTACTCGAGCCACCATATCGTCGATAATATTGCCTGGTGTCCACAGCGCATCACAACCGCAAATTTCTCGCGCAAAGCGTTTTAGTATTTCACCACCCTGTTTTGTGTGAGTCACTTCGGGGTGAAACTGCACACCGTAATATTGTTTTTTGTGGTTGGCCATAGCGGCGATGGGCGCGCTATTGGTTTGGGCAATGCATTCAAAGCCTTCTGGCAATTCAGTAACCTTATCGCCGTGGCTCATCCATACATCCAGCTTGCGATCTCCCTGATGATCATCCAATCCTTCCAGTAATGGGCTTTCCCCTTTCAGGCTCACCTCTGCATAACCGAATTCACGTTTGTCAGAACTGGAAACCGTGCCACCAAACTGTGCCGCCATGGTTTGCATGCCATAACAAATACCCAACACGGGCACACCTAGATCAAACACTATTTGAGGAGCGCGCATGGTGTCATCGCTGGTAACCGAATCAGGGCCGCCGGAAAGAATCACACCATTGGGATTAAAGTTTTTGATTTCCTGCTCATCCACATCACAGGCCCACAGTTCACAATACACACCAATTTCACGCACTCGGCGGGCTATCAGCTGGGTGTATTGGGAGCCAAAATCAAGAATAAGTATGCGTTGAGCATGAATGTCGGTCATGTTTCGATTCCAGATAAAACAAAAGGTAAAGTGCAATGAAAAGAGAGAAGGAAGGGCGTTTTTGATTTGGTATTGTGGTTACAATCTATTCTGGTGGGAGGTAGAACTTGATTTTGAAACTCTCAGCGGCATGGATGCCGCTGTGAAGCCCCCAGGGATGGGTTTACGGCGTGTTTCAAAATTAAGTTCTACCTCCTACTGGCACAATATTAGAAACAACCAAGGCCCTTCAAATCAAAAGCGCCCTTCCTTCTCTCTTTTCATATGTACGAGTTGTTAGCCAACCCGGTAGTTCGGCGCTTCTTTGGTAATGGTAACATCGTGTACGTGGCTTTCTTTCATGCCTGCACCGGTTACCGTTACAAATTGAGGCTTCACTCGCATTTCTTCAATGGTGGCGCAACCGGTATAACCCATACTGGCACGCACGCCACCGATCAATTGCAGAATAATGGCAGAGATTGGGCCTTTGTAAGGAACGCGACCTTCAATGCCTTCCGGCACCAGCTTTTCCACGCCTTCAGACGCGTCCTGGAAATAGCGGTCACTGGAACCCTGGCTTTGCGCCATGGCCCCCAAAGAACCCATACCACGGTAAGCTTTGTAATAGCGGCCCTGATACAGCTCAACTTCACCAGGAGCCTCTTCTGTTCCGGCCAACAAACCACCCACCATAATCGCATGAGCACCGGCAGCAATGGCCTTGGCAATATCACCGGAATACCGAATGCCACCATCGGCAATCACAGGCACTTCTCTACCTTCCAATGCTTTCACCACATTGGAAACCGCAGAGATTTGCGGAACACCGATACCGGCAACGATACGAGTAGTACAAATAGAACCAGGGCCAATGCCCACTTTGATGCCATGAGCACCAGCATCAGCCAAAGCCACTGCGGCTTCTGCTGTGGCAATGTTGCCACCGATAACCTGAACCTGCGGGAAGTTTTTCACTACCCAACTCACTCGATCAATCACTCCTTTTGAGTGACCGTGAGCAGTATCCACAACAATCACGTCTACACCAGCTTCCACCAGCGCCTTTACGCGATCTTCGGTGCCCTCGCCAGTGCCGACGGCTGCACCCACACGCAAACGGCCCTGATCGTCTTTACAGGAAAGAGGATAGGCTTCCGCTTTACGAATATCGGTGTTAGTTACCATGCCTTTCAAGTGGAACTTTTCATCCACCAACAGAATCTTTTCAATTCGGTATTTGTGGAGCAGACCTTTGATTTCCTGGATACTGGCACCTTCTTTAGCCGTGACCAGTTTTTCTTTTGGAGTCATGATGCTGGAAACAGGCTGATCATAGCGATCTTCAAAACGCAGATCCCGGCTGGTGACGATCCCAACCAGCTCTTCACCTATCACCACAGGTACGCCTGAAATATTGTTCACTTTGGTGATTTCAATCAGCTTACCAATGGAGGTTTCCGGCGGCACGGTAATAGGGTCACGCACTACCCCGCTTTCATACTTCTTCACCGCACGTACCTGACGTGCCTGCTCCTCCACCGTCATATTCTTATGCAGAATACCGATGCCGCCTTCCTGAGCCATGCTAATGGCAAGGCGAGATTCGGTATCCGTATCCATAGCAGAATAAACCAGAGGAATGTTCAGGTTAATATCCCGAGTTAGCCTGGTTTTGAGCTCAACATCCTTGGGCAGGACGTCGGAATAGCCAGGCAGAAGAAGAACATCATCAAAAGTGAGAGCTTCCTGGGCGATTCGCAGCATGTAGTGTCAACCTTTCGGTGGGGGGAAATTTTGAAACGGGCGATTATAGCAAAGCTGAGTAGTTGTTGAAATATGAGAAAGCCTTAGTGGCTAGAGTTATGGGGCCACTAACATTTGGATAAAACGGCCACATTTCAGGAACTTACGTCCAAATTAGTCAAATATGGTCAAAATTTCTCTATGCTTGACCACAAAAACTACAGATTCCCAAGCCTGAATTAATATAATCATCAGTCACAACAACACAAAAAGAAGAAATGACTCATGCAGATCGACCCCTTTTTCCAGGTGCCGCAGCATACAGTTTCCACCTCCATAGGGAATGTGCTGGTGCCTGTGCTGCTGAAGGAAGGTGACTACAATATCGCGTTGTTCACTGTTGATCGTGACCGCACCCAGGACCTATTGAAAAATACAGGCATGGCTCCGGCCTGGGTGCTGGGAAACAAAACCATCGCGGTATTAGTCATGGCGGATTTTACGGTGTGCAGTGTGCGCCCCTATCGCATGATTAGCCTGAGTCTGCCAGTGACTCGGCAGCAGGGATTTCAGCCTATCGCCCCATGGAAAGAGGTATTCTCGAGAGCAGACCAGCGCCATATGGGCTTTTATCTGGCCAGCTCGACCGTTGACAACGTTCAGATGACAAAGGTTGGGGCAGAAATATGGGGGCACCCGAAATCCCATGCCAACATTGAATATGACCTCAAAGGCAGCCACATTGAATGCAATGCCAGTTGCTCATACTCTGGAGAGGATCTGTTGCGATTTTCAGGATCCGGAATGCGTTTTTTTCGCATCCCCTCCCTTAGCTACAATATGTTTTCATTGGTAGGTAACCAATTGCAACGGGCCCTGCTGAATACCCGCGGCATGTATAACGTGCATTTACCTATGGGGTTTCGTTTGCAGGTGGGTAATGGTAATCAACTTATGACTCAACAACTGCGGAAGCTGAACTTACACGGCAAACGACCACTAATTGTGCTTAGCACTAGTCAGTTTCAGGGGCGATATAATGAAGGCGCCACCGTTGAACAGGTGGAACCAACAATAGCCGCGCCCTGTAATTATAATGCCAAGAGAGAGTTAGAACCCTAGAACTCGATGAAAGTTAACGGGCGTGTCGCCTTTTTGTCTATCAGGATCATCCAAAAGGCAATTTGCTTCTACACCGGGTATTTGGCATTCTGCATAACCATCACCATCAACGTCCGCAAATTGTGAAAAACCCAGTCCAGATTTAATCCACGCATCAATAACCGCAACACCATTATGATCTAGTTTGGTGGTGCTGGCATAGGGCATTCGAACAAATGAACCATATTCGGGATAACTTCCCCCATTCTCAAAATGCAAACGTATCGAGATAATTGAACTTTCGGGCGAACCGGGGAAGACCAAAAGATTATCTTTCACTCCTAACCGCCAATCCATAAAGAAAAATGAGTTAGGTTCCAGTAGTTTCGTTTCATTAAAGCTCACCCGAAAATCGTAATTTGCATCACCCGGACCATACCCATCCAAAGTGCCATGATGGCAGGACGAACAATTAACATAGAGATAAGAACGTGCTCTGTCCTCTATGGTGGCTTCAGAATCATATGGATTAACAATCTTTAGATGATCCAAAGCGATACGCTGACCTTCTAAAATTATCGTTGACGCATATTGAAATGCTCCTGCTTGCTTCAAAGCATCAAATTGGTTTAGTTGAACACCAGTATCCGGATCAGTACAAGAAAGGTTTAGCTGAGCAGTTTCAGGGCCGAGGCTTGCTAACTTGGCGATATCTCCAGAACTCTTATCATCCATTTCAGGATAATCTGCTCTAAGGACGAACTTCCACCAAAGATCCAGCAACCAGGAAAACCAATCCCCAAACAACATCATTACGTTTTTATTACTAACAGCAATCATACCTTTATAGTAGGTTTTACCTGTGCGATCCGAAGCATACTTCACGTACCCGCTGTGACAGGCAAAGCAATGATCCTGACTTGGGTAACGCCAAATCTGATCCGAATAAGGCATATTATTAACCCACCGATCTTTGCCGTACCTTGCATCTTTTCCCGTCAGCAAAATGGCTTCGGTCTCCTCCTCGTTCCACTCGTAACTGTATCCATACCAGCTACCAATTGATTTACCGTCCCTATCAACTGTACCATCGTCAACTCTCATTAAAAATCGAGTTTCCACACGCTTGCCGTAAATTTCAAAGTTTTTAATCAGTATGCTACCTAATGGAAATTCCCAATCACCATTCTCATGAATAGTAATTTTCGATCCCTCCGGCAATATCATAGCTCGGCTTTTCTTTGCACCATCTGACCACAACGGTGAATTTATCGTGTATGGTATGACGCCAGGTACAAAATTAATTTCACCTTCCGGGTCGAAATAAAAACTACCTGTTTCCCCTTGTTTTAAATTAAAGCAACCCGTCTCAGACAGCCGTTCGGGTGGATTATTCGTGGCAACACAATTTGAATCTTCATCTACTGCTGGCAATCGATCCATTCTAGAATAACCAGGGCAGGTGTTTTGAATACTTATGGGCTCTTCTCTGTCAACCGAAAAATCAGTATTAAAACCTTGCCAATCAAGAGCTTCTAACCCCGCAAGATTCTCAACAACTTCCGATTCCTCACTGATAGATATATGCCTCGCATTGATCGCACCTACAACACGGCTTTGATCAAAAACATCCACCTTACTTTCGCCATATATGTAAGCATTCAGTTTGCTATTTTTAACCTCAAGGTTTCCCTGGCTGTACAAGAACAAAGCATTAGGATTGCCGCCAAAATTCCAATGAATGTTGGAACCCAGGCTTGGCGTATTCATGATAAAAATTCGAACGGTACCCTGCATATATGCGTGATCAACCACAACATTTGTGCCATCACTCAGGGAAAGGTTTTCAATCCAGTAATCACCCGGCTGAAGGTAAAGAGTTTCTCCTGCTTCGGATTCCATTATTTCAACAAAATAGTTATTTCTTCCTTTAACTTCTTTTATTCTGGAATTTTCAAAGTAGCTTTCAGGCAGAAAAGATGGCTCATTAGCGCGAAAAGGGAATTCTGGTAGCATTAGCTTAAGTGCGGAGCCCTTTAAGGGGTTGCAAAGCCGGCTCACGCATATAAGGTGCTCAGAAGTTTCCTCAAGATGAACATTCTCGGCGATAAGCTTTCCGTCTAAACTGATATAGCGGCTCTCATCAGTGATGCTAATACTGCCCGTTAC
>JBFKSL010000198.1:0-7815 GCA_041626995.1 Ketobacter sp.
AGAGAGTTAGTCACGGAAATACAGGAACTTTTGCTGGAGCTTTGAGCCTGGTTAAAGCATTAGCCTTTGAGCCCATTATACTTAACCTAACTCATTGTATATTTTGCAAAATTTCGATTCCCAATTACACTGTAGAAATAGAATCAAGCCGAACAAAGATAACCCATAGAATACGTTCATTACGTTTTCCAAAATGATAGATGGATGACTAGCATTTGAATTACGGTTTGTTGCAAAAGAGGAAAACCGGGCAAAAAGCCTTAATGGCATTGTTGTGCTTAATGGTTTGTAGCTACGCGACACCCAAAGTTCCTAGTGAATACGACGTTAAGCTGGTTTATCTCTATAACTTTACCCGTTTTATACAGTGGCCAAACGATGCCTTCAGTGATTCTGAGTCGCCCTACGCTATTTGCGTGCTCGGTGACATTCCCTCAAAAGATTCGGCATTACTGCTTCAAAAAAAGCGCTCTCGCAATCGACCAATTTCTATACAGTTCTTGGAATCTAATAATGAAACGGATAACTGCCATATCCTTTTCATCACAAAATCTGTGGAATTCACCACCATGAACTCCATTATTCGCGAAGCATCGGAGAATACTCTGACCATTGGTGAATCGCCCGGTTTTGCAAAACACAGCGGTGAAATCGGCTTTATGCTGGACAATCGAAACAGAGTGCGAGTTGAAATCAACCTTCATCGAGCGCAGCAAAAAAAATTCGATATCCGCGCCAAACTGCTGGAAATAGCGCGCAAAATTTATCGCGAGGGGGATACATAAATCATGAAGCTTTTACGAAGGCTCTCATTACGATTTAAAACCATCATGATTGCTATGATTACCAGCGCGATTGCCCTGGCCATCTCTGGCATCTTTTTTTCGCTGTATGATTATCAACTTGCCCAAGCCAAAGCAGAAGAAGAATTTAAAGTTATTGCTACTATCCTGGCAGATCGCAGCACCGCTGCATTGGAGTTTTTTGATGAGGAACTGGCAAAAGAAAATCTGAATGCACTGAATGCAAGAACAGCCATAACATTGGGCTGCCTATACGATTCCGATAACAAACTGTTTGCCTCCTTCGACCGAAAAACCTACCAAAAATACAAATGTTCAGAAATCCTTAGCTATGACCCCATTGGAGAAGACAACCAGTTCATGGAGGTACGGCAAAAGGTTATTCTCGATGAATCGGTAATAGGAACATTATATTTGCTGGTGGATCAAGGCGATCTGCAAGAGACCATGTTCCTTCATCTAATAACCAGTGTCATTATCATTTTAATCACTCTATTTATTACCTTCTTACTCGCCGTACGTTTACAATCATTCGTAACCAAACCCATTAAACGATTGCAGGATACGGTAATTAAAATTCGGCAATCGGATAACTATTCCCTACGAGCTGAGAAGTCCACTGAAGATGAGTTGGGAGATTTGGTGGATGCCTTTAACGGTATGGTGGCAAAAATCGAACACGATAATATTGCCCTCAGAGATAGTGAAGATCGCTTCCGTACTTTAACCGCCTCCTCCCCTGTTGGTGTATTTCAAACTGACGAAGATGGGCAATACACCTACGTAAACGCACGTTGGCGTGAAATCACTAACATCTATGATATTCACTTAACCCAAGAATCCTGGATCAAAACTCTACATCCGGAAGAACGCTATCAAGTACTCACTCGTTGGCGTGAATCCTTAGCTCGGGGCGAAGAATTTCGTATGGAATACCGGCTGCTTCGGGATGACGGAGAAGACGTTAATGTTATCTGCCACTCCAAGCCCCTGCTGGATGCAGACAACAATGTAACCGGATATTTAGGTAGCCTATCAGATATTTCAGAATTGAAGTCAGTGCAATTGCAACTGGAACAACTGGCATTGTATGACCCACTTACCAAGCTGGCTAATCGTCACCTATTCCGCAACCGATTAGAAAAAGCCATTCGTCAATGTGAGAGAGAAAAAACCAGTTTGGCCCTGCTGTTCCTTGATATTGACCATTTCAAAAAAATCAACGACACCATGGGACACGACCAAGGTGACGAACTACTGAAGGCTATAGCTCACCGTCTGCGGTTCTGTACACGCCCCGGCGATACCGTTTCACGAATGGGTGGCGATGAATTCACAATCTTAATTCCAGAAATTCAGCATTCCCACGAAGCAGACGCCATCGCTCGAAAAATTCTTGATGTACTTAAGGTGCCCATTCGCTTAACCGGTTTAGAAGTCATCGTTACCACTAGCATTGGGATAACCATCGGTTTAAATGACGCCAAGGACGCTAATACCTTAATGAAAAATGCCGACTTGGCCATGTATCGTGCTAAAGCTCAAGGCCGCGATAATTATCAATTTTTCTCTGACGATTTAAATATCGAGCTTACCAGGCAGCTGGCGCTAGAAGGTGAATTGCGCAAAGCACTGCAGTTGGAACAATTCGAATTGTTCTATCAACCACAAGTAGATTTATCCAACAACAAACTTATTGGCTACGAGGCTCTGCTCCGTTGGCAGCATCCAGAGAAAGGGTACATTTCACCTACCGAGTTTATTCCTGTTGCAGAAGACTCTGGTTTGATTTTATCGATTGGTGAATGGGTATTACGTACAGCTTGCAATCATATCAAGCTGTTTACCGAGCGCGGCTTGCTGCCCAAAGATGGTCACGTTGCCGTCAACCTATCTTCTCGACAATTTCATGACCCTAATTTGATAACAGTAATCAATGATTTAATTTCCACTACAGGCATTAACAGCAGTCAACTAGAGATTGAAATTACCGAAAGTCTGTTAATGGAGAATCTGGAAACCAACATCCACACCCTCAACCATCTAAAACGGTTGGGAATCATATTAGCAATCGATGATTTTGGTACGGGTTATTCATCCCTAAACTATCTTAAACGATTACCTATTCATATTTTGAAAGTGGATCGATCGTTTGTCATGGATATTCCTCAAGATAAGGATGACATGGAAATAACCGCCGCCGTCATTGCGATGGCCCACAAGCTTGGCTTGGGCGTTGTTGCAGAAGGCGTTGAACAGGAAGAACAGGCAGAGTTCTTAAAGGATAACTTTTGTAACTCTGCCCAAGGCTTCTTTTATGGCAAACCAATGAGCGTGAAAGAACTATACGAGAACATTGGCAATTTTGAAAAGTGGCAGTCAAACGCGTAATTAATACCGCGCCAACATTCGCCGTACAAAACCTTTATCGTGATCTTGCTCACGCACGGAAAGCATCTCTCCAATCAGATCTTGAATACTGAACGCTACTTTATCCCTCAAATCAAATAACGCATCTTCATCATTCTGCTTACCAGCATAAGAAGACACATCGATTTCTTTACCAATGGAAAAGTAAAAACGTTCTGGTCGAGGCAAATTTGTTATCCCTAACCCTCGGGTAATCGGCATAATTATATCGCCACCACGCAGTAACCCATCTTTTTTCAGCGCGCCGGCTTTTTCTAATAGCTTCCTTACTGGTGAATGAAGAATATCTTCCGCATCCCAAACAATATCATAGGCATCATCAGGTCCCACTACGCCAAACGGCAATATATTATAGCCATGCTCAATAGCCATTTTGCAAAAGCCAACCCGTCGCTTCCAGGTTAACTGGTATTGCTCCCCTTTACGCTTACTCACCTCACGAGCACCGCCCGGAAACACCATGATATGCTCGCCCTGCTCCATCAAACGACTGCAATTTTCACGAGTGCCTTCCACTCCGCCCATTTTCTCAACCAGGTTCCGCCAACCGGGAACATCATAATGTGCATGATCAGCAAGAACTCGTACGCGCACATCGAAATCTTTATAAAGCTGAGCAAGCAGTATGGGTACATCAATCACGCCAAATATGGTGTGATTACCAACCATCAAGGTGGGCTTCTCCGGGTTAAAATGTTCCATCCCATAAAACTTTGGGCTGAAATATAGGCGGTGTAACTTAGTATAAGCCCACAGCTGTTTCTTGGTAACAAGCTCGGTTTCGAACGGCTTGTGTTGATACGCCATGACTTCCCTCATGTTTGTGTAGTCGAGTGATTATTCCAAAAATTAGCGTAAGCATAAAAAAACCGGCCATGTTAAACAATGGCCGGTTTTCCTTAAATCTGGAACTATTCGGCAACTTACCAGCCGGTTAATTCCTTAAGCGCGATACCCATTTCAGATGGGTTACGAACGGTTTTTACGCCTGCATCTTGCAAAGCAGCGAATTTGTCGTCCGCAGTACCTTTACCACCAGCAATGATGGCGCCAGCATGACCCATACGCTTGCCTGGAGGTGCAGTTACACCGGCAATGTAGGATACAACAGGCTTGGTTACGTTTTCTTTGATGAAAGCCGCAGCTTCTTCTTCAGCAGTACCACCAATCTCACCTACCATGATGATAGCTTCGGTTTGGGGGTCTTCTTGAAGAAGTTTCAATGCATCAATGAAGTTGGTACCAGGAATGGGGTCACCACCGATACCGATACAGGTGCTTTGGCCAAAACCTAAAGCAGTAGTTTGGTTTACTGCTTCATAAGTCAAAGTACCGGAACGGGATACGATACCCACTTTACCAGGCTGGTGAATGTGACCAGGCATAATACCAATTTTACATTCGCCAGGAGTGATGATACCTGGGCAGTTAGGACCAATTAGACGCAGACCTTTTTGCTCAACGTACTCTTTCACGTAAAGCATATCCAAAACAGGAATACCTTCAGTGATACACACGATCAGAGGAATGCCCGCATCCGCCGCTTCAATAATGGAATCTTTACAGAAAGCGGCAGGCACATAAATTACAGTGGCATCACAGTCAGTAGCAGCTTTCGCTTCGGCTACGGTGTTGAACACGGGTAAACCCAAGTGCTCAGTACCGCCTTTACCTGGCGTTACACCACCAACCATGTTAGTACCGTATTCAATCGCCTGAGTGCTATGCAAGGTACCTTGAGCACCAGTGAAACCCTGGCAGATGACTTTTGTGTCTTTGTTAATTAAAACGCTCATGATTTACCCTCACTTCACCGACGCTACGACTTTTTCAGCAGCATCGTTGAAACCGGTCGCTGCAATAATATTCATTCCACTTTCAGACAGGATCTTGGCACCCAGCTCTGCGTTGTTACCTTCCAAACGCACAACCACAGGTACTTTAACACCTACTTCCTGAACTGCGCCGATAACACCTTCGGCAATCAGATCACAACGCACGATACCTCCGAAGATGTTCACTAGAACTGCTTCTACGCTGTCGTCAGAAAGAATGATTTTGAACGCTTCAGTAACACGCTCTTTAGTAGCACCGCCACCAACGTCCAGGAAGTTAGCTGGTTGACCACCTTTAAGCTTGATCAAGTCCATGGTGGCCATGGCCAGACCAGCGCCGTTAACCATACAACCGATGTTACCTTCTAGGGCAACATAGTTCAGATCCCATTCAGCAGCACGACGCTCACGCTCGTCTTCCTGGCTTGGATCATACATGTCAGCCAAGTCTGGGTGACGCAGTACTGCGTTGCTATCTACAACCAATTTAGCGTCCAGACAGTGCAGGTTACCTTCAGTGGTGATAACCAGAGGGTTAACTTCGATCAAAGAAATATCTTTTTCTTCAAACAGTTTGGCCAAACCCATAAAGATTTTGGTGAACTGCTTAACCTGATCGTTGCTTAAGCCCAGCTGATATCCCAGGTTGCGACCTTGGTATGGTTGCGCGCCAACCAAAGGATCGATTTCGGCTTTAAGGATTTTTTCTGGAGTTTCTTCGGCAACCTTCTCGATTTCCACACCACCTTCTGTGGAAGCCATGAAAACAACGCGACGGGTACCACGGTCAACTACCGCACCCAGATACAGTTCTTGTTCAATATCAGTGCAAGTTTCAACCAAGATTTTATTAACTGGCTGTCCTTTGGCATCAGTTTGATACGTTACCAGGTTGGTGCCCAGTTTGGACTTGGCAAACTCGGTAATCTCTTCTTTAGAGCTAACCAGTTTAACACCACCTGCTTTACCACGCCCCCCAGCGTGTACCTGTGCTTTAACAACCCAGCGATCTCCACCGATCACGTCAGCTGCTTCTGCTGCTTCATGGGGAGTGCTTGCTGCAATACCCTTGGAAACAGGCAGGCCGTACTGAGCAAACAGTTGCTTGGCTTGATACTCATGTAAGTTCATTGGCTCACCATCGATCTATTTGTGTGTGGATACTCCACGTTAAACATGCATGACGCGATTTCTTTCCCTCGCACCAGTTTGCGCACAACGCGCTAGGGCAATTCGCCCATTAACTGAACATAGTCCAGCAAAAAAATCGGGACGGATTACTCCGCCCCAATTAAAAACGTTTCCGTTTTATTTCTTACGACGACGCTTGGCAGAGTGAATTGCCTTGCCGTCTACGTCCAAACAGGCTTCGTGGAATACTTCCGACAAGCCTGGATGGGCAAATACCATCATTTGCAGGTCTTCAGTGCTGGCACCGAATTCCATGGCAATGATTGCCTGCATAATAATTTCTGACGCCTGAGGTCCAACTATGTGAACACCCAATACACGGTCAGTATCCGCATCTGAAATGACTTTTACAAAACCGGTAGTTTCGTTGGCTGCAACAGCGCGCCCATTTGCCATAAAGGCAAACATACCCGCTTTATAATTAATGCCCTCAGATTTTACTTGCTCTTCCGTTTGGCCAGCCCATGCAGCTTCGGGGTGAGTATAAATAACTGAAGGGATACAGTCATAGTTAATTGATGTCTGATGACCACTTATGATTTCTGCTACCATCACCCCTTCTTCGGTGGCTTTATGGGCCAGTGCAGGGCCACGCACCAAATCACCGATGGCATAGACACCCGGCACGTCAGTGGCACAACTTTGATTTACAAAGATAAATCCACGCTCATCCAGGTTTACACCGCTATCTGCAGAAAACAAGTCTTCAGCGAATGGACGACGGCCAACCGCCACAATCAGCTTATCTACATCCACAGTCTGATCGCCTTCGCTATCGCTATATTCCAAAGTTACTTTGTTTTTAGCGACTTTAGTGCCGGTTACGCGGGCAGACAGACGGATATCCAAACCTTGCTTGGTGAGGTTTTTAAGCAGCTCTTTGCCTACCTGGCGATCCACCATGGGCAAAAAGGTATCCATGGCTTCAATAACAACCACTTCAGAGCCTAGACGGTTCCATACACTGCCTAACTCAAGACCGATGATACCAGCACCAATAACGCCTAAACGCTTAGGCACTGAGGTGAAGTTTAATGCGCCTTCGTTGTCCACAACCAGATCTTCGTGCAAAGGCGCCATCGGCAATTTAACCGATTCAGAGCCAGCAGCCAGAATCACATTTTCTGCTTGCAATAGTTCCGCTTCACCCTCGTGCGGAGTGAACTCAACTTGCTTGTTAGCCAGCAATTTGCCACGGCCTTGCAACCATGTCACACCGTTGGCTTTAAATAACATGGCAACACCGTCAGTTTGCTTTTTAACGATGCCGTCTTTACGGGCAATCATGTCTGCCACGTTCATTTTTACACTTTTTGCTTCGATACCATGAACGGCAAAATCTTCTTTTGCTTCATGATATTTCCAGGAAGAATCCAATAATGCTTTTGAAGGAATACAACCTACGTTTGCACAAGTACCGCCCAGCGCAGGCTTGCCTTCCTTGTTGATGTACATATCAATACAGGCTACGTTCAACCCCAGGTGTGCCGCTTTGATCGCTGCAGCATAGCCACCAGGGCCGCCCCCGATTACAACCACATCAAATGATTTTGCCA
>JBFKSL010000199.1:0-7794 GCA_041626995.1 Ketobacter sp.
CGCAAGCGGTGGCGATTGCTGCATTGCTGCTGGTGACTCAAAATAAAAACGAGCAAACAGGTTGGAGTAACAGCGCGCCCTTGGCTCGACACTTCTGTTTGCAGTTTCACGATTCTGTATTGGAAGTCAGCATTAAAAAGGCTGTAGATATCGGTGGAGAAAGTTACGCAGTTCAATTTGAGGAACAATGTTTTCACATAGAACTCAGTGGTTGCGCAGACGGTGAGTTGATATACGTTATGAATGACGTGCGCCGAAAAGCACGTTTCCATATGGCCCATAATTTTCTTTATATCAGTTGCGCCGAAGGTGATTTTCAATTTGAAGATCTTTCCAACATTCCGAAAGCGACCACCCAGGGAGCTGGCAGCGGCGCAGTACTGGCTTCAATGGATGGGGCAATTGTTTCTGTGGCAGTGCAGTCAGGTGAAACCGTCAGCCGAGGTCAAACCTTGGTGGTGCTCGAAGCCATGAAAATGGAACACCAGTTAAAAGCCGATGCGGAAGGCACCGTAACCAATATTTTGGTGGCCACAGGCGACCAGGTTAAAGGGCGGCAATTGCTGGTGGAAATTGACGTTAAGGAATAGTTATTTTTCTGCTGGCCCAAAAAATTTGGCAATGGCCTGGAACCAGGTCATATACGCCATATCCCCTTCGATACGAATTAAACCATCGCGAATACCGTAGATGAAAATGGTTTTATCTTGCGGTTGTTCGCCCATTTTTTTGATAAGTGTCATGGCCTGCTTTGGGCTTTGAAATACAAAACTCATTGTGGGGGCTTGATGCACCTGTGCCCTGGAATGAGTGGCACCTGAATCAAACGCGTAATAGCGCTTAACCCTGTTATCTTCTGTTCTGAATTGCAGCACCACATGTTGGTAGCGATCAATAATGCTTTTAAATTCCTGATTGTTTTTAGACAGCGAATTAATGCGCCAAGCAAGAATCCAGAGTAACAGCCGAAACAACATAGGGGCCTCAAGTGAAGTTGCGATAGAGGATTATAAGATATACGATGTATACCAAAAAATCCAGACTTAAAGGTGAAGCAACCCGTGCCTGATTTCAACCAGCCCACCATGATCAAAACCAACGGCATCAATATGGCGTTATACGAACAATTGCCAGAGGGTAAGGCTCGTCAATACCCGGTGATATTAGTGCATGGTATGCCAGAACTGGCTTATTCCTGGCGTCACCAGTTTGAGGCCTTAGCTCAGGCCGGTTTTCATGTGATCGCTCCGGATGTTCGTGGTGTGGGGCATTCGGATTCTCCTCCGAACAAAGAAGACTACAAACTGGAATATCGCCTGCAGGATATGGTTGGCATTCTGGATCACTACGGCTATGAAAAAGGCATATTTATAGGGCATGATTTTGGTGGAGCCATTATTTGGGGTATGGGGATTTACCATAGCGATCGTGTGGCAGGCTTGATATCCATGAACTCTCCCTTCCTGGATATGCCGCTTGATCCAGTGGAGTTGTATGAAATCCTATACGGCCCCAAGAATTATTTTGCCTATTTTCAAACACAGGAATGTGAAGACAAATTCAATTCAAACCCGGCCAGAACGTTTCGTTTTTACATGCGCAAGGATGTGGGGGAAGGCACCAACTTATCTCGTAATCAACGCCATGATCCAGAAAGCATGAGCCATGTACATTGGATTTACGATGATGAAAGCACCTGGCCCGGTGAGTTGGTGGAAACAGAAAAAGAGATCGAGTTCTACGCTCAATCGTATGCTCGCCATGGTTTTGGCCCAGCGTTAAATTGGTATCGTTGTTTGCCTTACGATTTTGAATATCAAAAAAAGATGTATCCCAATGAGCTTCCCAAGATAAAACAGCCAGTGTTGGCTATTGGTGGGGAAACTGATTACATTGCCTCCCATGTTTTTTATGAAAACCTGGGAGACTACTGTGAAGACTGGGAAAAGGTGGTGATCCCTGCTTGCGGTCATTGGTCTCAGCAAGAACAACCAGAAGCAGTAAACGGGGTGTTGGTGGACTGGTTAAAACAACATTTTTAATCGTTTAAGAGAAAACGCTTCGAAGGGTCAACCAGCACTCGATCAGACATTCCCTCGCGACCAAACAGCATTAAGTAACTCATATCGGATCGATTAGTGAGTGTAATTTCAATAGGCCAGGATTGGTCGCCCAAGCGGATATCTGTTTTAATTACATAGCGCTCTTCAGCTGCGCCGTTAGACGATTTTATATTGCGCATATCATGAAGTTCGGCTTCGCAAGTAACGATCTCAGTAACATTATGCACGTTGGGGTGAATATCAAACTTGATCCAGGGCTTTCCATTTTTCTTAAAGCGGGAAAGATTGTCCACATGGAGTGATGAGGTTTTCGCACCGGTATCCACTCGCATTTGCATATCGAAAATACCAAGCAAAGGCAGGTCACAACATTCAATGCTGCCAATAATCATTTTGTCACTCATAATCATTTTGCTCCGGAACTAAGGTGTCTTGTAAAACCTCAATGTTTTCTACTATGTCTTCATCGGGTTCAGCAAAGAAGGCGATATGAAACATAGCGTCCCCTTCCTGTACCAAAGGAATATTCTGCTTGCCAATAATAATGCCTGAGCGAGTGGCTTTAACCGAATCCAATATGTCACCAAAAGGGCTGCCAATTTCCGCTAGAGTGTCGCCTTTCTGAACTTGGTCACCCAAATTTTTTATGTTGTGCACAATGCCTGAGCAGTTTGCACGTATCCAACTACTGACGTTGGATACGTAAGGAGTAATAATTTTTCGCCGTGGTTTGCGCTTAATTAGGCCCAAGTGACTAAGAATATTCAGTACACCTCTAACTCCAGCTCGTATGGACAATTCATCAAAGCGTAATGCCTGGCCTGCTTCATACAGTAAAATTTTAGTATCCGATTCCACCGCAGACTGGCGCAGGGAACCGTCGCGTAAATCGGCGTTCAGCAAAACCGGCACACCAAATGCTTCAGCCAATTCCAAGGTTTCAGGATCTTTTAAGTTGGCTCGAATTTGTGGCAGGTTGGAGCGATGAATGGCGCCTGTGTGTAGGTCGATCCCATAGTCGCAATGTTGTACCACTTCGTCCAAAAATATCTTAGCCACACGACCTGCTAAGGAGCCTTTCGATGAGCCGGGAAAGCTACGATTTAGGTCGCGACGGTCGGGCATATATCGGCTTTGGCTTAGTACACCATATATGTTCACCATGGGCACCATAATCAAGGTGCCCGAAACCAGCTTCAATGATTTTTGCTGAATCAAACGTCGAATGATTTCGATACCATTCAGTTCATCGCCATGCACGGCGGCGGATACGAAAACGGTTGGCCCCGCTTTTTTTGCTCGCATCACCTGAGCAGGAATGCAAATATCAATGTCGGTATAAAGGTTGGCTACCGGAATTTCGATACGCTTGGATTCCCCGGGCAGAACACTCTGGCCACCAATCACCATGGCTTCCATGCGGTTAACCTTGGCCTCGGGTTTTGGTGCGGTGGGGCTTGGCGTTGTTTTCAATAAATTCATAGATGAGTCCGGCAACGTCTTTTTTGGTCGCCATTTCGATGCCTTCCAAGCCAGGGGAGGAGTTCACTTCCATCACCACTGGGCCATTTTTGGATTGCAGAATATCAACCCCGCTGACGTTCAAGCCAATTACTTTTGCGGCGTTGACGGCAGTGGCACGCTCTTCTTTGCTAAGGCGAATAAGCTCGGCAGATCCACCTCGATGCAAGTTGGATCGGAATTCGCCTTCAGCGCCTTGTCTCTTCATAGCAGCAACCACTTTATTGCCCACCACAAAGCAACGAATATCGGCGCCGCCGGCTTCTTTGATAAATTCCTGCACCAAAATATTTGCCTTCAGGCCCATGAAGGCTTCAATAATGCTTTCCGCCGCTTTGTTGGTATCTGCCAATACAACCCCAATGCCCTGGGTGCCCTCCAATAGCTTGACCACTAAAGGGGCTCCCCCCACATTCTTGATTAGGTCTTTCACGTTGTCGGCTTTACTGGCAAAGCCGGTGCGGGGCAAACCCACATCCTTCCGTGATAGCAGTTGTAGAGAACGCAACTTGTCCCGTGAACGGCTGATGGCTACGGATTCGTTTACACAAAAAGTACCCATCATCTCAAATTGGCGAACCACAGCGGTGCCGTAAAAGGTTATGGAGGCGCCGATACGTGGAATTACGGCATCATAGTAAGGAAGTTCTTCGCCATGGTAGCGAACCGCTGGGCGGCTCTTGGTTATGTCCATATAGCAATGCAGCGTATCGATGATATCCACCTCATGGCCACGTTCTTCGCCCGCTTCCTTAAGGCGTCGAGTGGAGTACAGGTTTTCGTTACGGGAAAGTACGGCGATTTTCATGGTAATTCCTTGACTACAGCCAGTCTGGTGAATGGTTTCGCGATTCTGACAGTTTATTTAAAGTCAAGCTATACGAATCTTACAAAATAGTCCATTCGCACCAGTGAGTTAAGATTTAGATGGAAGCGAACTTCACGGGTTGTCTTGAGTCCATGAGTTGAGCAACTTGCCACTTAAAAAGGGTATAAAAAAGTGGTGGTTTAGTTCATTTGGTCGCTTGTATAGACGCTTGAATAGAAAGAGGGGTGGAACAAGGGAGGCGGCTGAGTTTTATGTTCTATATTTGTTAATTAGAGCGATTTAATAATAACCAATAAGCCTGGATGAGCCCATGAGTTTTGCTGCTCGCACGAATCAACCCGGTGTAAGTCTACCCGGATACATAATTGACGCACTGATTTTTGATGGTGATCCAACTCGAATTTATCGAGCCAAGCGCGAGTCTGATGGGCTTCCTGTGATGTTGAAATCCGTGGAAGACGAACAGTTGGCTCGAGAGGTGGGCGCCTGTTTGCGCCATGAGTTTGAAATCGCCAAACGGTTTCAGGTGCCCAGTGTTATTCGTGTATATGGATTGGAGCATTATCGTAATATCCCCGTTATTGTAATGGAGGATTTTGGTGGTGATTCTTTGAATAATTTGGCTAAGCAACATCGTTTTAGCCTGGAAGAAATCCTGGAAATCGCCATCAGTATTACCAAGGGACTAGGAGAGATACACGCGCAGAATATTATTCACAAGGATATTACCCCGGCTAACTTGGTTTACAACCCGGAATCGCGAGTATTGAAAATCATTGATTTTGGCATATCGTCCTATTTAACTCGCGAACAAGCTGCCATTGCCAGCCCAAGGGTAGTGGAAGCGAACTTACCCTATTTGTCGCCGGAACAAACCGGCCGTATGAACCGTTCCATAGATTATCGAACCGACTACTATTCTTTGGGTGCCACTCTATACGAGTTATTGACCGGGCAAAAATTATTTGATGTGGAAGAACCAATAGAGTGGTTTCACTGCCATATCGCCAGGCAGCCTATACCGGTGGATCAGTTAAACATAAGTGTGCCGAAAGCAGTATCTAATATAGTTATGAAATTGTTGGAGAAGATGGCGGAGGATCGCTATCAAAGCGCTCGGGGTATAGAGAGCGATTTGCAATTCTGTTTGGATCAACTTAGAGAGCGACGAGTAATTGATGATTTCCAACTTGGCCGGAATGATCGAGCCAGTCGCTTTCAAATCCCTCAGCGCTTATACGGCCGTGAAAAGGAAATAGATACTCTATTAAACTGCTTTGATCGAGTGAGTAAAGGCAATAACGAATTGATATTGGCATCGGGATATTCCGGTATTGGCAAGACCTGCTTAATTAAAGAGATCTACAAACCGATTACAGAGCGGCGAGGTCATTTCATTTCTGGCAAGTTTGATCAGCTGCATCGTAATGTTCCTTATAGTGCATTGGCTATTGCACTAAAAGATTTAGTGAATCAACTGCTCACAGAAACTGACGACCAGCTTCGAGTATGGAAGCAAAAAATACTCAAGGTCTTGGGTGTCAATGGGCGTTTGATCACCAACATTATTAATGAACTGGAGTTGATAATAGGCCCTCAACCCGAAGTGCCTGAGTTAAGCCCGATAGAAGCAGAACAACGCTTCCATTTGATGTTTCACAACTTTATTCAAGTTTTCGCTGAACTTAATCATCCATTGGTAATATTCCTGGACGACTTGCAGTGGGCAGACAGCGCAAGTTTAAGAATATTGGCGTTATTATCTGATCCGGAAGCATCTGCATCGTATTTAATGATAGTTGGATCTTACCGTGATAATGAAGTGCAAGCCGGCCACCCTTTGCGTATGACCTTAAGCGATTTGATCGAAAGTGGAGCTAAAATCGATGAAATCATGCTTAAGCCTTTAAATAAAAATCATCTTGCGCAACTTATATCGGACACTCTGAATACGAGTATTGATCAGGTGGAACTGTTAGCAGATCTGGTTCAAGAAAAGACCGCGGGAAATCCATTTTTTACTGAAGAGTTTTTAAAGTATCTGCATAAAGAGGGCTATATCCAATTCGATTACGATCTTCATCAGTGGCAATGGGATTTAGATAAAATCAAGAATCAGAAAATCACCGATAACGTTGTTGAATTGATGACGGATAAGCTTAACCTGCTTCCTAATGAATGTTTAACATTACTAAAGATTGCCGCGTGTATTGGCAACCGGTTTCGATTACGGGTGCTGTCGGTTGTGTCCAGTGTGGCTCAGGATGAAGTGGCAAGAGCTCTTAAAGCAGCTATGACAGAAGGCGTCATAGCACCCTTGGGGGATGCCTATCAATTGGTTGAACTTGACAAGAATTCTGATTTGGACGTGACTGTAGAGTTTGCCTTTGCTCACGACCGTATCCAGCAGGCGGCTTATTTATTATTGACTGACGGTGATCGCAGTAAGACCCATCTGAATATAGGCCGTTTGTTACAGAATTGGTTGACACAGGAGCAGCTAGCAGAGCAAATATTCGAAGTCGTAAACCATCTCAATCTTGGTAAGGAGCTTATTGATCAGGAAGAAGAACGCGTCAAGTTGTGTCGGCTAAATATGGAGGCCGGTAAGCGGGCCAAAGCATCCACTGCTTATCAGGCTGCCTTTTCTTACTTTTCCTCGGCGCTGGATATGGTGCCACAGGATTGCTGGCAATCTGATTATATTTTGATGATGGATTTGCACGTGGAGGCGGCGGAAGCGGCAGCGTTAAATCATGATTATTCAGCGATGGATAACTTGTTGAGCGTTGGTTTTGATGGTTCCCAAAATCTTTTGGATGAAGCACGACTGCGTTTAGTGCAAGTAATGGCGTTAAAAACCCAAGGTAAATTAAAAGAGGCTTTGAAGATTGGTAAAGCGATTTTGGCCAAGTTGAAACATGTGTATCCTAAGCGCACCCAAAAATATCATGTGGTGATTAAGTTATTTCAATTAGCTATCAAACTGAAAAAATTCAGGGTTGAAGATATTCTCAACATGCCAGTAATGACTGATTCGCATCATAAGATCGCCAATGCCATTGGTGCCCAGCTTGGCCGTGCAGCTATGTTTGTTGAGCCGCAGCTGCTGCCCACAATGGCGTTGAATTCATTGTTGATTCAACTTAAATATGGTCACGCTCCTGGAGCTGTAGCTTCCTGGGGAGTATATGGCATGATCTTGGCGGTAGAATTGAATAAGCCAGAGAAGGGTTTGGCGTTTGGTAAGTTATCCATTGATTTGGTTGAGAAGTATCAAATCAAAGAGAATGCTGCCCGTGCAATTCATGTTTATAACGCCATGATTCGGCACTGGAAAGAACCGTTGGCTACTACTTTGGAACCACTGAATGACGCTTA
>JBFKSL010000200.1:0-7720 GCA_041626995.1 Ketobacter sp.
GGGTTGTTTAATTTCGGTATTGTGCACCGGTAATGTTTATTCTCACGACGGCACTGATCACGTGCTGCAAGATTCCATAGACGCTGCTGCAGCAGCAGATGCTCCTGAGTTTGTTGTGACCGCAGAAATGGTAGCGGATGTTGCTCCTGATCAACGAGCATTAATGGGGGAGTGGGGCCCCGTTATAAATTGGCCACACATTCCAGTGTCGGCGGCCAACTTGCCGGACGGACGAATTCTTACTTGGGCTTCTAATTTGCCAGATGAATTTCCTGAGGGCCCGGAATATACCTATGCGGCCACCTGGAATCCGCAAACTGGAGAATTTATTCAGGTGCATCATGATGGTCACGATATGTTCTGTGCTCATCAAGTGATGTTAGAGAACGGTAAGGTTTTTGTGAATGGTGGCCGTGCTCATGTAAGAACCACTAGCGTGTTTGATCATGAAACCAATAGCTGGACCATTATCGATCCTATGAAAAATGGTCGTTGGTATCCCACTTCCGTTGCTCTGGCCGATGGCCGGGTTCTAACGGCAATTGGCAGCAGTGGTGGACGTTACCCTGAAATATGGGAAGAAAATTACGGCTGGAAAATGTTAACGGGAATAGATCTGCAGAATCCAATCTTGGGATACAGTGGATTCTACGAACAAAACTGGTGGCCCTATTTGAGCGTTATGCCATCGGGTGAAGTACTACATTATGGCCCGACGCCAATGATGCACCGAGTAAATCCTAATGGAAATAATGGTGCTGGTAGTATCACTTCAGTTGGATCGCTCAGTGCCGATTGGTATCCAAAACACGGCGCTTCTGTGGTTTATGATGAAAGCTTGATATTGGTTGCCGGTGGAGCAACGGGCGGAAATGTTCAAGAAAGTACCAACAGCGCGATCGTGATTGATATGAGCACTGATGTGCCCACGGTTCGACCAACAACTGCAATGAATTTTGCTCGAAAATTTCAAAACGCGGTAATGTTGCCGAACGGTGAAGTGTTAATGGTGGGAGGAAATACTTCTGGGGCGAAATTTGATGACACAGGAACAGTATTAACCACAGAAATTTGGAATCCCGAATCGGAACAATGGTCTATTGCCGCTGATATTTCTGTGCCACGTAATTACCACTCTATAGCACTTTTAATGTTGGACGGTCGCGTATTATCAGGGGGTGGCGGGTTGTGTGGTAACTGCGCAGCTAATCATCAGGATGCACAGATTTATACTCCAGCCTATCTTTATAACCTCGATGGTACTTTAGCAACGCGTCCAGAAATCATTAGTGCACCTTCCACAGTAGTACCCGGTCAGTCTTTCACTGTGAATGCTTCAGAAAATGTTACAGCATTTAGTTTAATTAAGATGAGCTCAACAACACATGCAGTGAACACCGATCAGCGCTTTTTGAATCTGGAATTTACGCAGAATGCTGACGGCACTTATCAAGTACAAGCACACGCGAATCCTCACGTATTAACAACGGGCTATTACATGTTGTTTGCATTGGTAAATGGTGTGCCGTCTGTGGCGAAGGCGATTCAAGTAGAAAATGTCAGTATCATTTTAACCAATCCAGGTAGTCAAAGCGTTGCGCCTGGTGAGTTGGTGACCTTACCTATTACTGCTTACCATCCCCTGGGACAGTCAATTACCTACACTGCTTTTAATCTTCCTCGGGGGTTAACGATAGATGCTGATACAGGCGTTATTTCTGGCACTATTGAAGAAAGCGTATTAGGTGTTTTTCATACGCAAGTAACGGCCGATGACGGCGTTATTCAATCCGTGATGAGTTTTGCCTGGGAGATCCAAGGAGAGAATTCTGCTACAGGTCGATTGCTATATCAGCGCTGGGAAGGTGTGAGTGGAGTGGAAGTGGATAAGCTTCTAAACTCCATCGCCTATACTGGCCCTGCCGATAACGTGCAATACTTGGATAGTTTTCAGCTTTTAAATAATCAGACCGATTCCTACGGCGCACGTTTTTCTGGTTATCTTTATCCGCCGGTAAGCGGATATTATCAATTTTGGATAGCGGCAAACGAGCGGGCGAATCTATATCTTAGTATTGATGAAAATGAAGAGAATAAATCTTTAATAGCTCAGGTTAATCAAATTACCAGTATCAATGAATGGGATGCGTCAGCTCAACAAAAATCCATTCTTGTTTACTTAAATGCAGGCAATCGTTACTACATTGAAGCCATACACAAGGAAGCGTTTGGCTCTGATCATTTATCCGTTGCCTGGAAAATTCCTGGATTACCCCGTCAAATCATTTCCGGAGCCTATTTGTCTGAACCGGAAACCGGAGCGATTCTACACGAGCGTTGGAATAATATTGGCGGAGTATTAGTTAGCGATCTACTAAGTGCAGACAATTTTCCGGATTCACCCAGTGTGTCTGGTTTTTTGGGTTCAATGGATATTGAGGTAGATGCTTTCAGTGCGTATGGTACACGCCTGCAAGGTTATTTGGTGCCTCCAGTTTCAGGATACTATACATTTTGGATTTCGTCCGATGATAACGGCGAGTTATATTTAAGTAATGATTTTGATATTAATAACAAAGAACTTATTGCTACGGTTCCCGGTTGGTCGAATCATAATGAATGGAATAAGTATCCACAGCAAACATCTACTTCGATATTTCTTCAGCAAGATCAGCGCTACTACATAGAGGCTCTGCAAAAAGAAAATGATGGCGGCGATAACCTGTCCGTTGCATGGCAGATTCCGGGTTATGATCGTGAAATTATAGATGCCAAATATGTAGAAATGTATTCATATAATGCTGATCCAAAAATCGACATGGCCGGAGTGCAATCATTTCAGCAAGATGAGCTGGTGTCGATTTTAATTCAGGTGACGGGTGAGGGGCCATTTAACTTCGGCGTTAGCGATTTACCACCAGGCCTGTTTTTAGACGCTGATACAGGCGTAATAAGTGGAACAATTTCGTCGGCTGGGAATTTTCAATCTCAACTCACCGTTACAGATGCCAATGGCAATTCATCAGTGAAGGCGTTGCTATGGAATATAACTGCTGGAGAACCTAACGGCGTGCGCTACGTAATGCTGGTTGCCGAAAGTGAAGTAAATGGTAATCCCTGGTCATCCATGGCTGAAATTGATTTATATGATGAATTAGGCGAAACGATAGATCGAAGCCAATGGCTTGTTAGCACAGACAGTGAAGAACTTGGCAGTGAAAGTGGTGCGGCTGTAAATGCTATCGATAACAATACAAGCACCATATGGCACAGTGAATGGTCGCAGGTGGCACCGGTGCATCCCCATGCTTTTATCGTTGATATGGGAACATTCCATTACGTTAAATCTCTAGCCTATACTCCTCGTGTCGATATTGAAAATGGTCGAATCGCTAATTACTCAGTATTTGTTAGTGCCGATGGAACTAACTGGGGTGACCCGGTGGCCACGGGTAGCTTTAGCAATAACGCTTTAACGCAGCAGATTGAATTGGATACAGTGTTACCCATTTCCATTCATGATCTTGCTGTGTCATCGTCTTTGGCGTCTCAGGCCGCACATTTTTCAATAAGCGTTGAAGATGCCGAATCTCCGGAATTTACATGGGACTTTGGCGACGGTTCAGAACAGCTAATAACAACTGAAAATAATGCCTCTCACGTATATCAGAGCCCTGGGCGTTATATCGTTACCGTCACTGCAAGCGAAAATGGGTTTGTGGACACAGAGTCTGCCGTGCAGCTAGTTCATAATCCAATAGTGGATTCAAGCCCGGCGGTGTCACAAAGTGTAATCTATCAAGTGCGTACGGAAGGTGATCGAGTATGGAATGTTAACCCGGACAATAACAGTGTGACGGTGCTGGACGCGGGTGGCCTGGAAAAATTAGCGGAGATTAATGTGGGTACAAACCCAAGATCCCTTGCGCTAATTGATGAGGAGGTATGGGTAGCAAATAAAGCAGATGCCACTATAACAATAATTAGCGGCAACAGTTTGTCGGTAACAGATACCATATCATTAGATAAGGCAAGTCAACCTTATGGTTTGGTTTCAAGTGATTCCGGCAAAGTGTTTGTGGTGCTTTCTGCTCTTGGAGAGCTTGTTCAGATTGATGCCGCAACACGTCAAATTGAAAGCAAAGCATTTGTGGCGGATAACATTCGTCATGTTGCACTAAGCGCAGATCAAAGTAGCATTCTGGTGAGTCAATTTATCACGCCACCATTACCCGGAGAGCATACGGAAAGCATTACTACCGAACAAAGTGGAATGTTTTACGGTGGACGCGTATTCAAGCTATCAACCTCCAATCTATCAGTAACCGACGCAATTGTGCTTCGTCACAGTAACAAAACCGATGCTGAAAATGCTGGACGCGGTGTACCTAATTATTTAGGAAGTATTGCAGTGTCACCGGACGGAACGGCTGCTTGGGTGCCGTCGAAACAAGATAATGTCAAGCGCGGTGGCTTGCGAGATGGACGGTCATTAACATTCGATAGCACGGTACGAAGCATTGTATCCAAGATTCAATTATTAGGAACTCCTAGTGAAGACTATCCAGCGCGAATCGATAATGATGATGCAGGGATAGCATCTGCAGCAGTGTTTGGTCCACTAGGTATTCATTTGTATGTGGCGCTAGAAGGAAGTCGAGAAATAGCGATTGTCAACGCGCATGACAACAGTGAAGTGAGAAGAGTTCAGGTGGGCAGGGCACCTCAAGGTGTTGCGGTATCGCCAGACGGGCAGAAAGTTTTCGTACATAACTTTATGGATCGAAGTATTAGCGTACTAGATGTTTCTGGCTTGTTAAAAACGATTGGTGAGGTGGCGTTAACTTCGACTGTTAATACGGTAGATGCAGAATTGCTCTCTCAAACGGTGTTGAAAGGAAAACAGTTCTTTTATGATTCCTTCGATCCAAGAATTTCGGCTTTACGTTATATTAGTTGTGCCAGCTGCCATAATGAAGGCGATCATGATGGCCGTGTTTGGGACTTTACCGGGTTTGGTGAAGGCTTAAGAAATACCATTGATTTACGCGGAAAAGCGGGTATGCATCATGGCCCATTGCATTGGACTGGGAACTTTGATGAGGTTCAGGACTTCGAAGGTCAGCTGCGTACCTTGGATTCTGGGTTTGGTTTGATGAGTAATGCCGAATTTAATCAAGGCACAGTGCACTTGCCTTTAGGTGATGCAAAGCAGGGAATCAGTGCAGACCTGGATGCGTTGGCAGAATACGTAAGCTCTTTGCAACACAGCAACCCAAGCCCATTTAGAGAAGAGAGCGGTGCGTTAACGGAGCAAGCCGAGTTGGGTAAATCCATTTTTTCAGAAAGTGGCTGTAGTGGTTGTCACAGTGGCGACGTGTTTACCAATAGTGCGTTAAATCAATTTGAGAATATTGGCACATTAACGAGCGCCAGTGGGCAGCGCTTGGGCAGCAATCTATCGGGTTTGGATACTCCAAGCTTAAAAGGAATATGGTCAGGTGCACCCTATTTGCATAATGGCTCGGCAGCTACGTTGATGGATGCAGTTAACGCCCATGATAATGTAGTTTTATCTTCTGAGAATTTGTCTAACTTAGTGGCCTATCTGAAACAAATTGATGATATGGAAATCAGCGCACCAAACCCGGCAGGAAATCAAGCGCCAGAGTTTTCTTTACCTTCACAGCTGGAAAGTGATCTGGGAATAGAGCTGAGTCTTAACGTGGCTGCAAGTGATAATGATGGTGGGTCACTCACCTATACTGCGGTTGGATTACCACCAGGGTTAAAAATCAATAGCAGCACAGGGATTGTTACCGGCTCGCCGTTAACACTGGGAAGTTATCTTGTGGTGTTAAGAGCTTTTGATAATCAAGGCGCTATGGATAAAGCGCAGATAACTTGGAATATTATTGAATCGCTGCAATGCGATGTGTCCACTAATATCGCATTAAACGGTGCAGCTAGCCAATCGTCACAATATTCTGAAGAGGTATACAACCCTCGACCATGGTGGCGCTGGTGGGATTTCGGATGGAATTTTTATATAAATACCGAAATGCACTTTGCGCAGGACGCCATCGATAATAATGCATCCACTTTCAGTAATACTGCGGTTGAGCAAAGCCCTGCTTCATGGCAAGTGCAATTTGCGTCGGATATGTTGATAAATGAGGTTGTTTTGGAAAACCGAACTGACTGTTGTGCAGAAAGATTACGCGATGTTCAAGTGGCTGTGTTCAACGCCGCAGGGGAAACGGTCTATAGGTCTGAATTACTAAACCCTGAAAATATACTTGCCGGGCCGTCCGCTATCACCGTTTCACTTCCTCAAGCGATGCTAGGAAACAGAGTGCGAGTAGATCGATTGCCGGATGATGATTTATCAGGTGGTGCGGAATCATCGATGCTTGCATTGAGTGAGGTAAGCGTAATGGGGTGTCAGGCGCCCTAGACAAGAGAGAATAAAAAAGCCCTCGGAGAATGAGGGCTTTTTTATATCTGTTTAACTAAACTTAACGGAATGTCGGTGAATGGAATCTCTTTTCCATACGAAGCTTTCAATATAATAATGAAACAAACCCGTAATATAAATAAGTTGTAAAGAAATGCGCATACTGGTTGGGAGCCCGTTAGCCTCTGATGAAAATACAGAATCGATGCCACATTTATCTGCTATAGAGAACTGAAATCCTAGCCAGCTATCCATAACTTGTGCACCGCACTCAATGGAATTGGCTAACAATATCGCAGCGATGAAACAAAGAAAAATGGGTTGAATAGGAATAAACGATAACCAGCGGTAAAAATAATTATGCTTATAATCCTGGTTGCGAGTTTGATCGTGAACGCTATAGATCATAAATGCCGTTAAGTCGTGAACAAAGCGTGGAATTAGAATCACGAGCATGTTGTATTCCAAATGCAAAAATGCAAGTGTCGCAGGCAGCAGAGCCAAGTTTGCCAAACAATACAGTTTGCCTACGGATTCAGGCATTTTTCTGATAATAAGCCAGCCTTGATAACAGGCTAGAATGACGAAAACACCCGCACTCATTTCTAATATTGTCCAAAGGGGATAACCAAAAAACGATGCGGTTAGATCCTTAGGCTGTGTAAAAACCAGAAAATACATTATCGCCGCAGCGATGGTAGATAATGTTCGCCAGCGTTGAAAACTCGCTTGCGGAGCAGTTTTCGATAACATCATCCCAATACCGTATTGTTGAGATAACACATGCCACATAGTGGCAACACCATATAAGGTTAGAAATAATCCGTAGAGACCCATGGCGATGTTCGATGGCACTAGCAATGGCAAAACAGTCAATGTCGTAATGGTGGTAAAAACGATTGTGCCTAAACCCCAACTAAAGCGCTTTTTGTAGAATGTTAGGTATTCCTTATCTGCCAGAGTAATGAAGCTGGATAAAACATGGGGAAAGTTAAAGATAATGGCAAATAAAATGAGTGATATTGGATCATTTGGCAGATAGACGTCACGATACTGATTGCCCAAAAACAACGTATCGACTGCCGCAAATAGAAAGCAGATTGGAATAACGGCATACAACGATAGAAGCCATTTCTGGTTTACGCTGTAGTTTCTGGTGGATAGTTCGGCTGATGTAATGGATGCTGTTTTCACGTGATTTAATTATTGTTGTTGAAAGTTTAAGTTGGGTAAGGATTCTATACGAAATACTAAGCGAAATTA